>DATBLK010000390.1:0-23567 GCA_036555405.1 Anaeromyxobacteraceae bacterium | reverse complement strand
CGCGCCGGTGGGCCAGGCGGGGTCGGTGAAACCGTAGCCGCGGTCGAAGACCCGCTGCCCGCTCGTGGTCGCCTGCGCCCGGCTGAGCCGGCCCGAGCCGTTGTCGTATTCGAACCCGTAGCTCGTCTGCGACCAGGTGTCGGTGAATGACTGGACCTTGGTCCCGAAGTACAGGATGGCGTCGGCGCCGTACACCTGCGTCGATCCGGTGTGCACCGCCTGCGAGCCAAGCAGGCCCGAGTAGGAGGAGTAGTTCCGGAAGGTGTCCACGAGACCGCCGTTGCTCCTCACGTGGGGGAGACGCCCCAGGGGATCATAGGCCCCGTACGAGGACGGTTGCGAGACGGCCTCCCACAGGGCCGTCGCACCGAGGTCGATGCGCGCCGGACGCCCGGAGGAGTCGTAGCGACCGGTGTAGGTGACCGCGGCGCCAAAGGGCGGCGTGAAGGTGGAGTACAGGAGCCGGCCGTCGTCGGCGATGGAGCCGCTCACGGTGAAGGCGTCGGCAAAGCCGTTCACCCACTGGTCGCGCCGGACCACGGCTCCGTTCTGGTCGTAGCCGAAGGCGATGGTCGTGCTTCCGGTCTTCAGGACGGAGGCGAGCCGGCCGGCGGTGAACGTGTACGCGGCACCGTTCCCGAACGGCAGGTCGTAGGTCGCCTGGGCAAGCTCGGTCGGCGTGAACGAGATCCCACCTGGTTCGCTCACCGGGGTGAGCGCAGTCGTGAGCGTGCACGGGGTCGAACTGCACGGTGCTCGACCCGACCGGCGTCGTGTTGCGGGCCCAGGGGAGGCCGTCCCAGACGGCGTCGGTGCGCCCGTCGCCGTCGAGATCCATCCACGTCGTCGGCGGCGTCTACCTCACCGCCTCACGTCCCAACCGAGCCCTGACCTAGGGCACCGCGCCCCGGCCCTCCCACCGCGGCTCGCTCGCCGCCTCCCGCAGGCCGGTGGCCGGGTCGACGGAGACCGCCTGCGGCTTGCCGAACGGGAAGCGGTCGGTGAAGCGGACCACGTGGCCCCGCGCCTCCAGCGCCCGGACGGTCGCGGCGTCGAGGCTCCAGGCGTCCGCCAGGAGCACGTCCGGCAGCCACTGGTGGTGGATGCGCGGCGCCCCCAGCGCCTGGTCGAGCGGCATCCCCTCGCCCACCGCCAGCAGGATCACCTGCGCCACGGTGCTGGGGATGGTGGCGCCGCCCGGCGAGCCCACCGCCAGGACGAGCCGGCCGGCGGCGTCGAAGACCAGCGTGGGCGCCATCGACGACAGCGGGATCTTCCCCGGGGCCGCGGCGTTGGGCGCGCCCGCCGGCGCGCCGGCGTCGAAGTCGTCCATCTCGTCGTTGAGCAGGATGCCGGTGCCGGGGACCAGGAGGCAGGCGCCGAAGGGCCGGTTCACGGTGGTCGTCAGCGCCACCGCGTTCCCCTCGGCGTCGACGACCGAGAGGTGCGAGGTCTGGCCTCCCCGCGCCGGCGTCGCCGGCGGCGCGATCTCGGCGGAGGGCGTGGCGCGCGGGCCCACCTGCGCCCGCAGCGCCCTCGCCCCCTGGGGCGAGGCCAGCTCGCGGGCGGCGGCGAGCGCCCCCGGCACCTGGTCGGGGTCGCCGAGGAGGGGGCGGCGCGCGAAGAGCCGCTTCTCCACCTCGGCGAAGGCGTGGAGGAAGGCCTCGTCGCGGGCCGCAGCGGCGCCGCGCGGCTCGCCGTCGAGCGCGGCCAGGAGGCCGAGGAGGATGGCGCCGCCCGCGGAAGGCGGCGGCGCCGTGACCACGGCGTGGCCCCTGTAGCTCCCGCGCAGCGGCTCGCGCTCGCGGACGCGGTAGGCGGCGAGGTCGGCCTCGGCGAGCACGCCGCCGTGCGCCCGGACCGCGGCGGCGACGCGCGCCGCCAGCGGCCCCCGGTAGAAGGCGGACGGGTCGCGGCCCAGCGCCCGCAGCGTGCGCGCCAGGTCGCGCCGCACCAGGCGCCGCCCGGGCGCGGGCGGGACCCGGCTCCCGCCCGGGCCGGCGACGAGGAGCTCGCGGGACGCGGCCTCGTCGGCGCGCAGGCACTCGAGCGCCTCGCCCGTGAGGAGCGCCTGGACGCCGCTCACGCGGAAGCCGCGCTCGGCGATCCGCGCCGCCGGCTCGACCAGGCGCGGGAGCCTCCAGGTCCCGAAGCGCCGCGCCAGCTCCGCGTAGCCCTTCACCGCGCCGGGGACGGCGACGGCCAGGCCCCCCCGGCGGGAGAGGAGCGGGTCGGGCTCGCCGCCCCGGGTGAACATCCCCGGCGCCGCGGCCGCCGGCGCCGTCTCGCGGAAGTCGAGGAAGCTCACCTCCCCGCCGCGCGCCCGGTACGCCAGGGCGAAGCCGCCGCCGCCGATCCCCGAGGACTGGTTCTGGACCACCCCGAGGACGAAGGCGGCCGCCACCGCGGCGTCGGCCGCGTTCCCGCCCTGGCGGAGCACCGCCGCGGCCGCCTCGCTCGCCAGCGGGTGGGCGGTGGCGACGGCGCCGCGGGCGGAGACCGCCGAGCCGGCGAGGACGAGCCCGAGCAGGGGCGCGAGCACGGCGGGGGTGTAGCACGCCTGGTGCGCTCCCGCCCTCCTTGCATGGGAGGCCCGGCCGGGCCTAGCCTCGCGGTCCATGGCACCCGCCAAGCGCCGTCCTCTCGCCGCCATCGTCCTCGCCGCCGGCAAGGGCACCCGGATGCGCTCGCGCCGGCCCAAGGTGCTCCACGAGGTCTGCGGCCGGCCGCTGGCCTACTTCCCGGTGCGCCGGGCCCTCGAGGCCGGCGCCGACCCGGTGGTGGTGGTGGTGGGCCACGAGGCGGCGGCGGTGGAGGCGGGGCTGCGGGCGGCGCTCCCCCAGGCGCCGGTCCGCTTCGCGGTCCAGGGCCGCCAGCTCGGGACGGCGCACGCGGTGGTGGCCGCGCGCCGGTCGCTGCGCGGCTTCGCCGGCGACGTCCTCATCCTCTCCGGCGACACCCCGCTCCTCACCCGCGAGACCCTGGCCGCCGTCACCGGCGCCCGGCGCCGGACGCGCGCCGCGCTCGCCTTCGCAACCATGCACCTCGAGAACCCCACCGGCTATGGCCGCGTCGTCCACGCGCCCGACGGCGGGCCCGCCCTGGTCGTCGAGGAGAAGGACGCGACCGAGGAGGAGCGGGCCATCCAGGAGGTGAACGCCGGCCTCTACTGCGCCGACTCGGCCTTCCTCTGGAACACGCTGGCGCGGGTCGACTCGCGCAACGTCCAGCGGGAGTTCTACCTCACCGACCTCGTGGCCCTCGCCGCCGAGGCCGCGGGCGCGGCGATGGCGCACGTCCCCGCCATCGAGGCCCAGGGCGTGAACGACCAGGAGGAGCTCTCGCTCGCCGGGCGTGCGCTGACGCGGCGCATCGCCCTGCGGCTCATGCGCGCCGGCGTCACCATCGAGGACCCGGAGCGCTTCGACTGCGACGAGGGCGTGCAGGTGGGCGCGGACACGTTGATCGAGCCCTCGGTGCGGCTCCGCGGCCGGACGCGGATCGGCGCCCGGTGCCGCATCGGCCAGGGCGCGGTGCTCGTCGACACCGCGGTCGAGCCCGGCGCCTGGGTGAAGCCCTACACCGTGACCGACGGAGCGGTCATCGGCCGCGGCGCGGAGGTGGGACCCTTCGCCCGCCTCCGGCCCGGCGCCGACCTCGGCCCCGAGGTGAGGGTCGGCAACTTCGTGGAGGTGAAGAAGTCGCGGCTGGGCCGCGGCACCAAGGCGAACCACCTCACCTACCTGGGCGACGCCACCCTCGGCGAGCGCGTCAACGTCGGCTGCGGCACCGTGACCTGCAACTACGACGGCGAGCGCAAGCACCCCACCGTCATCGGCGACGGCGCCTTCATCGGGTCCGACGCCATCCTGGTCGCGCCCATCGCCATCGGGAAGGGAGCCTACGTGGCGGCGGGCTCGACGCTCACCGAGGACGTCCCCGACGGCGCGCTGGGACTGGGTCGGGCGAAGCAGGTCAACAAGGAGGGGTGGGCGGCGAGGCTGAGGAGGGCGCGGGCCAGGAAGAAGAAGCCCTGAGCCCCGGCCGCGACCCGGACCCGCCCCCCGCGGTATAACCGCCCCGATGTGCGGCATCGTCGGCTACGTCGGGCCCCGGCAGTGCGTCGAGATCATCGTCTCCGGCCTTCGCCGGCTCGAGTACCGCGGGTACGATTCGGCCGGGGTCGCGGTGGTGGGCGCGGGCGGGCTCGCGGTGGTGCGCGCCAAGGGAAAGCTCGCGAACCTCGTCGAGCGGCTCCGGGAGAAGCCCCTCGCCGGCACCACCGGCGTGGGCCACACCCGCTGGGCCACGCACGGCCGCCCCTCCGACGAGAACGCCCACCCCCACGCCTTCGGCGGCGTGGCCGTGGTCCACAACGGGATCATCGAGAACCACCTCGAGCTCCGCGCCCAGCTCCGGGCCCGGGGCCACAAGTTCTCGTCGGAGACCGACACCGAGATCTTCGCCCACCTCTTCGCGCTGGAGCTCGGCGCCGGGGCCAGGGACCTCGCCGAGGCGGTCCGGCGCGCGCTGAGGAGCGTCCACGGCACCTACGCCATCGCGGTGGTCTCGGAGAAGCGTCCGGGCGAGATCGTGGCCGCCAAGAACGCCTCGCCGCTGGTGGTCGGCTTCGGACGGGGCGAGACCTTCCTCGCCTCCGACGTCCCCGCCATCCTCGAGCACACCCGCGACGTCGTCTTCCTGGAGGAGGGGGAGCTGGCGCTCCTCACCGCCGACGGGGTCCGCCTCGAGGGGAGGGACGGCGAGCCGGTGGCGCGCGAGCCGCGCCGCATCGAGTGGAGCACGGTGGCCGCCGAGAAGGAGGGCCACAAGCACTTCATGCACAAGGAGATCTTCGAGCAGCCGCGCGCCGTGTCCGACACCATCCGCGGGCGCACCCTCCTCGAGCACGGCGACGTGTCGCTCGACGGCCTGGACCTGGACGAGGCCTACGCCCGCTCGCTGGAGCGGCTGGTGGTCGTCGCCTGCGGCACGAGCTGGCACGCCGGGCTCGCCGGCCGGAACATGGTGGAGCAGCTGGCGCGGCTGTCGGTGGACGTCGAGCTGGCGAGCGAGTTCCGCTACCGCGAGCCGGTGGTCGGGCCGCGGACGGCGTGCCTGGCGGTGTCGCAGTCGGGCGAGACCGCCGACACCCTGGCCGCGGTGAAGGAGGCGAAGCGGCGCGGCGCCCGCGCCTTCGGCGTCTGCAACGTGGTGGGCTCGGCGCTGACGCGCGAGTGCGAGGGGACGCTCCACACCCACGCCGGCCCGGAGATCGGCGTCGCCTCGACGAAGGCCTTCACCACGCAGCTCGCCGCCCTCTTCCTGCTGGCGGTGCGGCTCGGCCGGCTCCGCGGCACGCTGTCGCGCGAGCAGACGGTGGCCCAGCTCGAGTCCCTGCGCCAGGTTCCCCTGTGGATGGAGCAGGTGGTGCGCCAGGAGCCGGCGGTGATGCCGGTGGCCAAGCGCTGCGTCCAGGCGCGCGACGTCCTCTTCCTGGGGCGCGGCGCGCAGTTCCCGGTGGCGCTGGAGGGGGCCCTGAAGCTGAAGGAGATCTCCTACATCCACGCCGAGGGCTACGCCGCCGGCGAGATGAAGCACGGTCCCATCGCCCTCATCGACGAGGACCTGCCGGTGGTGGTCCTGGCGACGAAGGAGCCCGCCTACGAGAAGACCCTCGGGAACATGGAGGAGGTGCGGGCGCGCGGCGGGCGGGTCTTCGCGGTGGTGTCGGAGGGGGACACGCAGGCGGCGAGCCTGGCGGAGGTGGCGCTGACCGTGCCCGTGGCGCCCCCGCTGCTCGCGCCCCTGCTGACCATCCTGCCGCTCCAGTTCCTCGCCTACCACGTCGCCGACCTGAAGGGGACGGACGTGGACCAGCCGAGGAACCTGGCGAAGAGCGTGACGGTGGAGTGACGCCCGGCTGAGGGGGGCTCGACCGGTGCCCGCGCTGCGTCTCTTCGTCGCCGTCGAGCCTCCTCCCGCGGTCCGCCGCCGGCTCGCCGCGCTCCAGGCCGAGGTGCGCAGGGCCGCCGGCCGGGCCGCAGACGACGTCCGCTGGGTGGCGCCGGAGCAGATCCACCTCACCCTGGCCTTCCTCGGGAACGCGCCCGAGGAGCGGATCGACGCCGTGCGGGGGGCGGTGGCCGACGCCGCGGCCGCCTGCGCGCCCCTCCACCTCGAGGTCCGCGGCGCCGGCGGCTTCCCCAGCGCGCGGCGCCCCCGCGTCGTCTGGGCCGGCCTCGCCGGCGACCTGGAGCCGCTCGGGGCGCTGGCGGCCGACCTGCGCCGCCGCCTGGCGCCGCTCGGCTTCCCGCTCGAGGAGCGCGATTTCCGGGCCCACCTCACGCTGGGGCGCTCGCGCGACCGCGGCGGCGCGCGGGGAATGGCGGGAGCCCTGGCGGCCGCGAACGAGGCCGACCCATGCGCCTGGCGCGCCGACGAGGTCGTGCTCTTCCGCTCCCACCTCGGGCCCGGGGGCGCGCGGCACGAGGCGCTGCAGCGGGCGGAGATGGGCGCGGGCGCGCGCTAGTCAGGCGGCCCGCGGGAGCGACTTCCGGTAGCGGTTCAGGTCGCGCACCGACTCGAAGCGCTCGCCGAGGAGGGCGGAGAGGTTCCGCAGGATGGCGCCCACCACCCGCTCCTCGCAGGCGTCGTCGAACCGGATCTGCTCGTCGAGCCAGCGCTCGAGCCAGCCCGGGTCCGGCAGGCGGCTCTGGACCGTGTCCCGGGGGAAGAGCCCCTTGTTCACGTGCAGGTTCGTGGGGTGGAGCGCGCGCCCGCGGCGGCCGCTGCTCGCCATGAGGATGCCGATCTTGGCGAAGGCGGCGCGGGCCTCGTCCCCCGAGGCGTCGACGGCCCGCCGCATGTACCGGAGGTAGGCGCCGGCGTGGCGCGCCTCGTCCCTGGAGACGAGGTCGTAGATGCGCTTCAGGACCGGCTCGTCGTGCCACTCGGCGGCGCGCCGGTACCACTGCGTCAGGCGCACCTCGCCGCAGAAGTGCAGCACCAGGGTCTCGAGCGGCGGGGCCGGGTCGAAGGGGAAGCGCACCGCGTGGAGCTCGCCCTCGGTCGGGACCAGGTCCGGGGCGAAGCGGCGCAGGTACTCCATCAGCGCCAGCGCGTGCTTCTGCTCCTCGTAGAACCAGATCGACATGAAGGCGGCGAAGTCGCTGTCGCCGCGGCTGTCCCGCAGGAACATCTCGGTGGCGGGGAGGGCCGACCACTCGGTGATGGCGTTCATCCGCACGGTGCGCGCCTGCTCGGCGGTGAGCTTGGAGGCCTCGAAGCTCGCCCAGGGCACGTCGGCGGACAGGCTCCAGCGGGCCTCCTCGAGCGACAGGAACAGTTCCGGATAGAGCATCGGCAGAGCCTGCCGGAGGCGTGTGTTGGCCGTGTCACGGGGGCGCCCCCTCCGGCGGACGGCCGCCGGGCCTCCCGCGCCCCGGATGGGCCGCTCGCCGGAGGAGGCGCCGCGCCGGGGCCCGTGGCGCCTGCGCGGCGTTCCTTCGTAGATTGAGCCCCGGCTGGACCACCGCCGTGCGCGGCCTCGAGAACGTCCCGTGGCTCTTCGACGCCTTCTGCGCCCTCGCCGAGCGGGGCGGCCTCTCGCGCTGGCGCGACTGGCTCGTCGCCGGCGCGCGGGGGCGGACGCTGGAGGTGGGCTGCGGCACGGGCCGCAACCTGCCCCGCTACGGCGCCGAGCTGCGGCCCGTCGCCGTGGAACCCGACGGGCGCATGCTCCAGAGGGCGCGGCCCCGGGCGCGGGGCGCCCTGCTGGTGCGGGCCAGCGCCGAGGCCCTGCCCTTCCGCGACGGAGCCTTCGACACCGTGGTGGCCAGCCTGGTCTTCTGCAGCGTGCCCGATGCGGCGCTCGGCCTCGCCGAGGCGCGCCGGGTGCTCGGGCCGCGCGGCCGCCTGCGGATGCTGGAGCACGTGCGCTCGACGTCGCGGTGGCGCGCCCGTCTCCAGGACCTGGTGCAGCCCGCGTGGACCTGGCTCGCGGGCGGCTGCCACCCGAACCGGAGAACGGAGGAGGAGGTGGAGCGCGCCGGCTTCGTCATCGAGGCGGAGGGGCGCCGCTCCCGGGGCACGATGCGCCGCTTCTCGGCGCGGCGTGCCACCCCGGGGTGAGCCGCAGCGCGGCCTCGGCCCCGGGGGCGCGCCCGCTTCAGCGAGCAGCCGCCGCTCACCTCACCGGCCGGCCCTCTTGTCCTTCTCCTCCTGCCAGAACTTGAGGAACTGGTAGATCTTCTTCCCCTGGTCCGACGAGATGCCGCTGTCCGGCTTGTTCATCATCCGCTTCACGTACATCTTCCACTCGGGCGGCTTGAGATTGGTGTTGATGGGGCGCGCCAGCGTGTGGCACTTGCTGCACTTGCCGCCGAACACGGCGTAGTTGTCCTGGACCTCCTTCGGGTAGCTGCTGACGTCGATCTGGCTCGGGCCCTTGTCCGCCGCGAACTCCTTGGCGGGTGGCTCCGCTGCCAGGCCCGGGCCGGGCCAGGCCCAGGCCCCGACGACGCCGGCCACGGTTGCCAGGAGGGTCGATGCCTTCATGGGGAGCTCCTCTCGTCCTGCGTCAGGCGTCCTGCATCAGTCGTTGGCCGCTCCCGCGAGCACCCAGGCGCGGATCGCGGCGATCTCCTCGTCGGAGGGCCCGCGGTTGCCGACCGGCGGCATGACGCCTCCCTCGAGGTACTGGATCATCAGGGAGCCGTCGGGATCGCCGGGCACGACGACCCCGGCCATGGCGATCATCTCGTAGGAGGTCACGTCCAGACCGCCCGTCGCCGACGATGCGTTGTGGCACTTCGAGCAGTACTCGAGGAGGATCGGCTGCACCGTCCCGCCGAAGGTCACCTCGCCGCCGCCGCCGGCACCTCCGGCCCCCAGGGGCTGGCGCGGCGCCATCACCTCGTTGCCCTCGATCGAGCCGCACGCCGCGATTCCCGCGACCAGCGTGGCGACCAGCAAGCGCGTGTGCATGACACGGACCCCCGCGTTCATGGCAGCCGTTGGGTGTGGGCGACGAGGTCCGCGACGTCGTCGAAGGTGTAGTACTTGCCGGCGGCGGTCGGCATCGTCGGCGCGCTCCCGGGCTGGCCGTGCAGGATCTTGTTCGCCAGCTCCCAGGGGTTGTCCCTGGCGATCGTGCCCACGTACTCCTGGACGCCGTCGCCCTCCCCGAAGTTGATGGCCCGGCCGTCGAGGCCATGGCAGCTCGCGCAGTTGGCGGCGAACTTGAGGTCGCCCAGGAAGGCGTCGGCGTCGCGCGTGCGCAGCGTCATCGTCAACCCGTCGTAGGGCAGGACCGTCTTCGTCGGGCCGTCGATGAGCTCCACCCCGTAATCGGGGGCGCTGGCGATGAAGTTCACCACGTCGCGAACGACCCAGTCGCCGAGCACGGCGCCGAAGGCGTGGCTCGGAACGGTCCCGCCCGGGAGGACGCCGTCGAAGACGGCCGCGTACAGCTCGGCCGCCGGCTTGCCCTTGGCCGCGAGCACCCCGGGGAAGTTGGTGTTGTGCGAGCCCGAGGCGTAGGCGCCGTCCCTGCCCTTGTAGTCCCACCCGTGGCACTCCTTGCATCGCCACGTCTGCGAGCCGGTGCGCACGCTGGTGCCGGTGTGCGTCGCGTACTGCGGGTTGTTGGCCGGCAGCGACGACTGCACCTGCGCGCCGCCGATCGTCGCCGTCGCGCCCGGCTCGATCGCCTCCTTGACCTCGGGCACCTCCCACCACTCGTCCCAGACCAGGCCTCCTCGCTCGGCGCTCCCCGGCAGGCTCTGGCAGTGCGCCAGGATGTTGGCCACGTCGGACTCGGAGTAGCCGGCGTCGAACTTGCTCGGCATGTGTCCGGCGACCAGGCCCCTCTCCGCCTGCAGCTCGAGGGCCGCCTCGTCGCTGCCCGGCTGGCCGAAGCGGATCTTGTGCGCCAGCTCGTAGGGGTTGTCCCGGGCCAGGTCGCCGACGTACTCGGTGGCCGGAACGGGATCGTGCATTGCGAAGTTGATCCGCATTCCCGAGGCCCCGTGGCAGGTGGCGCAGTTGGTGCTGAACAGCGCCGCGCCCGCCGCGGCACTGCCCTTCGAGCGCTTGGTCACGTAGGAGACGACGTCGGCGTCGTCGACCAGCTCCTCCTTGATGAACAGGGCCAGGTCCTTGACGTCGCCGGAGCTCAGCAGCCCGCTGCCCTGGAAGGCGTGCCCGGCGACGGCGGCGCCGCCGCTCGCGGGCAGCCCGGCGCCGATCATGGCGACGAGCTCCTGCGCGGTCCGCGCCGACGCGGCCATCACCCCGGGGAATCCGGTCCGGTGGGAGCCGCCGCCGTACGCCCCGTCCTTGCCCTTGTAGTCCCAGCCGTGGCACTCCTTGCAGCGCCAGGTGTCCGCGCCGGTTCGGGCGTTGCCCGCCGGGTTGGTGGCGTAGAGCGGGTTGGTCGTGGCGGGCGCGGCCGCGCCGTTCACCTCCCACCACGCGTCCCACAGGACGCCGCCCCGGCTGGCGCTCGCCTCCTCGAGGCCCGCGGGGGCCAGCGACTGGGCGTAGGCGAGGATGTCGGCGACGTCCTCGAGGACGTAGCCCTTCAGGGCGCCGCTCGGCATCTCGCCGCTGGGCTGTCCGAAGCGGACCTTGTGCACCAGCTCCCAGGGGTTCGCGTGCGCCAGGTTGAACACGTACTCGCTCGCGTACTCGCCCAGCACGAAGTTGAGCTTCTTGCCGTCGGCTCCGTGGCAGGTGGCGCAGCTGGCGTCGAACAGCGCCTTCCCCGCGACCGCGTCGCCGGTGCTGGCCTTGCTCGGCGCGATGAGCACGTCGTCGTCCACCGCGCCTTCGCGGATGAACTTCACCATGTCGGCGATGTCCGCCGGCGAGAGCACCGCCGCGAAGGCGTGGCCGCTGCCGAGGCCCCCGCCGTTGGCGATGGCGTCGAAGAGGGAGGCGACGCTCTTGCCGCGGGCCGCGAGCACCCCGGCGAACCCGGTGGCGTGGGAGCCCGAGCCGTAGGCGCCGTCGCGGCCCTTGTAGTCCCAGCCGTGGCACTCCTTGCAGCGCCAGGTGTCGGGTCCCGAGCGCGTGCTGCCGGCGGTGTTCGTGGCGTAGAGCGGGTTGTCCGCCGGCAGCGACGACGGCACCTGCACGCCGTCGACGGTCGCCGTCGCGCCCGGTGCGATGGCTTCCTTCACCTCGGGGACCTTCCACCAGGTGTCCCACAGCGCGCCGCCGCGGTACGGGTCGGCGCTGTCGTACAGGAAGTCGGCGGGCGAGTCCGGGGAGGAGGTGCAAGCCGCGCCCAGCGCGCAGGCGGTCAGCGCCAGGGCGAGAGACGTGAGGTGCTTGCTGTGCGTCCACATACGCTATCTCCCGCTCAGAAGGTCACGACGGTTTGCACGGCCAGGCGATGCGCGTCCGGGAGCCCCAGGGGCATGAGCCACAGCCCGTACTCGGCCCGGAGCTGGAGGTACTCGTCCACGACCAGGGTGAGCCCGGCGGCGTGGCGGGTCGTGGTCACTTCCAGGTCCCGGAAGCCCTGGTTGAGCTGCGCCGCGGGCGTTCGCGCCGTCAGGGTGTCGAACTGGTAGTAGGCGCCCCACGCCTCGGTGAGGGCGGCCTCGACCGTGACGTAGGCCCCCTTCGTCTGCTCGTCGCCCTGGAGCAGGAGGGCGGTCGGCTGGATCTCGCGCGTCATGTCCGCGTACTCGCCGCGCACCGTGAGCCGCCGCGCTCCCGCGAGCTGGTAGCTCGCCGCCGCATCCACCGCCCAGGCGCGCTGGTCGTGCTCCTGCTCGTAGCGATTGGCCAGGAAGGACCCGGCGGCCGAGACGGTCAGGCGGGTGCCGGGGTAGCTGACGCCGACCCGGCCGCCGAGCTGCTTCCCCTTGTTGTTGTCGTCCCAGAAGCGCCCATGCTGGTCCGACACGGCCCGCAGCCCGTTGGTCAGGTACAGGTTGTAGGACACCTGCACGACGTCGCCGGCCCCGAACCAGGCGCTGCCCGAGAGCCCCAGGCCGGTGTCGTCGCGCGGCGTGAACAGGAAGTTGCCCGGTACCCGGGGATCGGGGCGCACCTGCCGGTCCTCGTGGCTCGAGTAGAGCAGCGGCCGGGACACCGTGCCGTAGGTCCCGGGCAGGCTGCGCAGGTTGAACTGGCCGAAGGGAAGCAGGAAGCGACCGAAGGTGGCCTGCAGCCGCGGGCTCAGGGTGTAGACGAAGTTCGCGGTGACGACGCTGAAGTCGTTCATGTGGGTGACGCAGGGCATGAGCTCCCACGAGAGCTTCTCGCTCAGGTCGCCCGACAGCTTCACGTGCGAGTGCTCGAGCTGGAAGGTGTTCGAGTCCTCCACCCGGCTGCCGTCGGGGAGCCGGTGCTCCGCGAACCACGTCAACCGGTACGAGGCCATGAGCGCGCCCGACACGCGCGGCGTCCGGTTCACGGGGCCCGCCTTGTTCCAGTCGTCGTCGTCGGCGCTCGCCCTCTTGCCCGGCTCGGGCGCCGGGGCCGGCGAGGCGGCCGGCGGCTCCACGGCCGGAGCGGCCGCGGGCGCACCGGGCGCGGCCTTCCTCTCGGCGGGCGGCGTCGCGGCCTCCTGGGCGGAGGCGAGCCCTCCCGCCGCCAGGAGGGCGGCCGCGGCGAGCGCACCCGCGCGCCGGGCGGGGCAGCGGCGGCTTCGAGCAGGGGCCGGGTGATACGAAGTCGTCGGCATTGGTATCGCCCTTGTTTGTGAGGAGCTCCCGGGCCTTGCGTGCACTCTCCGTGCCCGGGGGAGCGCCTCCCGGCGACCTCGCCGTCTCCGGGAATACCGCCTGGATCGACCGGCCGGCGGGGTCTCCGCCCGGAGGAGCTGGCGAATTCCGACGGCGGTTGCCGGATTCCGATACCCCGCCGGGCTCACTTGTCCCAGTCGTCGTCGCCGGACTTCGGCGCCAGGCTGAACAGGTAGTGAACCAGGAGGTCCAGGTTCTCGGCGCTGATGTGCCCGCGCCACGCCGGCATGTTCAGCGGCGGGGCCGGGCCGGCGGGATCCGCCTTCTCGGTGCGGACGCCTTCGCCGATCTTCTTGATCAGGGCATCGCGCCAGTAGCCTTCCTTGACCTTCGCCAGCGCCGGGACCCTGCCGCCGCTCGCCGAGTTGGGGTTCGCGAGCCCGCCCTCGCCGTGGTGCCCGTGGCACCCCCCGCAGCCGTACTCGACGAAGACGCGCCGGCCCGCCTCGACCCGGGTCGCGGCGACGATCTCGGGTCGCCGTGGCGGCCGGTAGGCCGACGGGATGACCGTGCCCGTCAAGGAGTAGAGGTAGACCACGAGGGCGGTGGCCTGATCGCGGCCGAGCCCGAACTTCGGCATGATGCTCGTCGGGGTCCTGGAGCGGGGATCGAGCAGGTGCTCGATGTTCCACTGCCAGTCATCGGAGTCGATCCGGCCGTCTCCGGTGAAGTCCTTGCTCGCCACCACCGAGAGGTCGGGGCCGATGTCGAGACCGCGCCCCGCCACCCGGTGGCAGCCCACGCACCCGAGCTCGGCGAACAGCACCCGGCCCGCGTTCAGGTGCTCCGCTCCGGCGAGCCTCCCGCCGTCGTGGCAGGTGCCGCAGCTCGCCTCGATCTGGAGGGACTGCCGCAGCGGCTGTTCCCAGTTTGGGACCCGGCCGTGGGCCGCCGCCGCGGTCGTGGCCAGGCCCTGTCCGCCGTGGCACACCGTGCAGCCGAAGGTCTGCGGGGCGTGGCTCTCCAGCAGGGAGCCGGGGTGGGTGGTCAGCGGCTGGGGCTCGTCGGCCATCTTGGGGTTCTGCAGGCCGAGGTGGCAGGTGGCGCAGCGGTCGATCCGGTTCAGGCCGGCCAGGTAGTACTGCTGGACGTTGAGCGCCATGCCGGAGACGAGGTCGCGCACCGAGAAGACCTTCTCCTTGGCCAGGGCGCGCTCCTTGTAGCGCTCCTGGTGGCGGCGCCACTCGCTGCTGTGGTCGGTCACCGCGGCGAGCACGAGGACGACCGCCACGGCGAAGGAGGACGCGGCAAACCAGATGCGAGCGGCCATCGCCGGACCTCAGTGAGCGAGCGGCCAGTCCGACTGGGACCAGTAGAAGCCCCAGTTCGGACCCCGCAGGAACGTGCCCACGTAGGTCAGGATGACGAAACCCACGCAGAACATGGTGAACAGCGAGATGGCCCCCAGCCGCGTCGAGCCGCTCCGGTGCACGGACCAGGCGCTCTTGGCGGCGAACATGGCGACGATGGCGGTGCCGGGGTTGACCGCGGTGATGACCAGCTGGGGGATGCCCGGAAACCAGCTGCGGAGCCAGCCGTAGCGCACGGTGATCGCGAGCACGCCGACGATGAAGGCGGCGGCGGCGGCGGCCGACACCGCCACCTCGCGGCGCTCGGACCGATCGCGGAGCCAGGTCCCCACGCCGCCGGGCTCGCGGTCGAGGTAGGGGATGAGCATCAGCCCCAGCACCGCGATGCCGGGGAGCATCACGCCGCCCGCGAACCCGGAGTAGCTGACGAGCTCCTGCAGGCCCAGGAAGTACCAGGGCGCCTTGGCCGGATTCTCGGGAACGCTGGGGTTGGCCAGGGCCTTCAGGGGCGCGTCGAAGACCAGGGAGAGGGCCCCGAAGGCGGCCAGCACCGAGGCGAAGAGCGCGCCCTCGACGATGAACAGCCGGGGCCACGACAGGACGGTGTTTTCCGGCAACGCGTCCTCGCGGGTCGCGTCCCCCTTGACGAGCGCCATCAGGCCGTAGGTGCGGGTCGCGCCGGCGCTCTCGGTCTCGGCGGCCGCGGGCGGCGCCTCCTCCGGACGCGACAGGCCGCCGTCCTTGCGGATGCGCCAGACGTGGACGGCCAGGAGCGCGGCGGCGACCCCCGGCAGGATGACCACGTGCAGGACGTAGAAGCGCAGCAGGGCGTCCTGGCCGATCTCGGTGCCGCCCAGGAGCAGGGCGCGGGCCGCACCGCCGACGTCCAGGACCTGGGTGACGCCGAGGGCGTCGGTGACCTCCCGGGCCGAGCCCGCGATCGCGGAGCCGATGGTGATCGCCCAGAACGCGAGCTGGTCCCAGGGAAGCAGGTAGCCGGTGAAGCTCAGGCCCAGGGTCAAGACCAGGAGGAGCATGCCGACGACCCAGTTGAGCTCCCGCGGCGGCTTGTAGGCCCCGGTGTAGAAGACGCGGACCATGTGCAGGAGCACCGCCACGACCATCCCGTGCGCCGTCCAGCGGTGCAGGTTGCGCATGAACCGCCCGCCGGTCACGACGAAGGCGAGGTCCCGGATCCGGTCGTACGCGAGCTCGGTCGAGGGCACGTAGAACATCATCAGGATGACGCCGGTGGCGCCGAGGATGGCGAAGAGGAAGAGCGAGATGAGGCCCAGGCCGAAGGTGTAGGACCAGCGCAGGCTGTGCTTGTGGGTGTGGACCGAGTGAACGTGCAGGAACACGTTCGACATGACGACCAGGGAGCGGTTGCGCGGCGTGCCCTCGAGGCCGTGGCGCATCAGCGAGCGCCAGAAGTTCGACGGCAGGGCCCGCAGGTTGGCCCACCGGCCCGGCGGGGCGCTGCGCTCGGCGGCATCAGGCATGGGCGAACCTGGTTCCGGCGCGGACCTTCCTGGCGAGGTCGACGACGAGCTGGCCGTCCGGGGCCTGCGCGACGTACAGCCACTGGAGCGGAGACGGGGCGGGGCCGCGCACCACCCGGCCCTGCTCGTCGAACGCCGAGCCGTGGCAGGGGCATCCGAATCCGTCGTCCCGGCGCTTCACGACGCACCCCAGGTGCGTGCAGACGGCGTTGACGGCGAAGAACCCTTCCCGGTCGCGGTAGAGGAAGAAGCGGTGCGTCTCGAAGAACCGCACCGTGCCCTCGGGGAAGGCGTCCGGCCTGCCGACCTTGACGGCCTGGTCCCGCTCGTAGAAGACCTTCAGGAAGAAGAACCGGAAGGTCCCGACCACCGCCAGGCCCAGGGAGGTCGCCGTGCCGAGGAGGCCGAGGCGGGTGAAGAAGCCGCGGCGGTCCAGGAGCCTGTTCATCGGATCACCTCCTCGAAGACGAGCCGCTCCATGGTGATGGCGCCCACCGGGCACCGGACCGCGCACAGGCCGCAGCGAATGCAGGCGGTCTCGTCCTTGAGGATCGCGGCGCCGGCGGCGTCCTCCGCCCCGTAGCGCGCCCTCAGCAGCGACGCGAGCGCGCCGGTCGCGGCCAGCCGGGCCACCGGCACGATGCGCAGGCAGTCCGTCGGGCAGACGTCGACGCACCCGGCGCAGAGGATGCACCGGTCGCTGTTGAACACCGGGTTGACGGCGCAGTCGAGGCAGCGCCGCGATTCGCGCGCCGCCAGGGATCGCTCGTACCCGATCTCCACCAGCTCGTGGACGCCGGTGAGCCGGCGGCCCGGCGGGACCTGCGGGACGGGCGTCCGCTCGAGGGCGTCGTAGTCCCTGCCGCGGTGGTAGTCGGGGATCGCCTTGAAGTGGAACCGCGGCTCCGCCGCGAGCTCCAGGCCCACGGCGTCGCCGTGGATCGCCAGGGCGGCGCGCTTGCCGCTGGCGATGGCGTCGATCATCAGCGCCGGTCCGCGGGTGGCGTCGCCGGCCACGTAGACGTTCGGCCGGGTGGTGCGGCCCTGGTCGTCGAGGACCGGCAGGCCCCTCCGGTCGAGGGTGATCCCGTCCTCCGGCGAGAGGAAGGAGAGATCGGTGCGCTGGCCGACGGACATGATCACGGTGTCGGCCGCGAACTCGACCGTGTCGTCCGGGTCGAAGACCGGCGCGAACCGACCCTTCTCGTCGAAGACCGAGAGCACCCGCTGGAAGACGACGCCCTGCACGCGCCCGTCCGCGGTGAGGATCTCCTTGGGGCCCAGGCGGTTGTGCCGGATGACCCCTTCCTCGTCGCCGTCCCGGATCTCGATGACGTCCGCCGGCATCTCGTCGAGGGCCTCGAGGCAGCAGAGCGTGACGCTGCGGACGTAGGGCTGGCGGACGGCGCTGCGCGCCACGTCCTCCTCGGTGTTGCGCAGGGCGGTTCGCGACACGTCGTAGGCGACGTTGCCGCCGCCGATGACCACGATGTCCTGGCCGATCTTGGTGTCCTCGCCCAGGGCCACGGCCCGCAGGAACTCGACGGCGCCCATGACCCCGGAGGCCTGCGCCCCCGGGATCGGAAGCGTGCGCGACTGCTTGGCGCCCACGGCGATGACGACCGCGTCGTGGCGGGCGCAGAGCTCCTTCATCGTCACGTCCTTCCCGACGCACACGCCGGTGAGGATCTCCACGCCCATCATCTTGATGAGCTCGATCTCCGCCAGGATCACGTCTCGGGGCAGCCGGTAGGCGGGAACGCCGAGGAAGAGCATCCCGGCCGCCACCCGCTCCATCTCGTAGATCACCGGCCGGTGCCCGAGGATCGCGAGGTCGTGGGCGCAGGCCAGGCCCGCGGGACCGCTCCCGACGATGCCGACCGACCGGGGCCGGGCGCCGTCCTTCCTCGCCCGCTCGGCGAGCGCGGCCACGTCGGTGATGGAGCCGCTGCGATGGCGCGAGAAGCGCTCGATGAGCCGCTCCCGGCGCCGGTCGGGCTCCAGGCCGGGCCGGATGTCGCTGCGAAACGCCAGGGCCTCGGTGACGACCCGCTTCAGGGCGCGGATCGAGACCGGCGCATCGATGGCGCCGCGGCGGCAGGCCAGCTCGCACGGCGAGCCGCAGATCCGCCCGCAGATGGACGCCAGGGGGTTGGGCGCCCTGGCGATGAGGTAGGCGGTCTCGTAGTCGTCGCGCTCGATGGCCTGGATGTAGCCTCGCGCGTCGGTGTGCACGGGGCAGCGGGACAGGCAATTGACCTGTTCCTTGTAGTAGGCGAAGTCGGGGATGCGGGCGGCGACGGGCACGTGATGGGGTCGCCTTTCATCTTGCGTGCCAGGGGCGGCGCGGTCCCGGGCCGCCGGAAACGGGCCGATCGCCGGGGGCCTCATTTCCCACCGTCGGTTTCTGACGGCTCGCTGCCGGGAACCGGCAGCCGCAGGGCGCGAAGCCGGTCGTGCAGGGTGGAACGCGGGATCTGCAGCAGGCGGGCCGCCTGGGACAGGTTGCCGCCCGTCTGCCTCAGGGCCCAGGTGAAATAGGCCCGCTCGGCGCGCTCGACGAAGTCGCGGAAGACCACGCCCTCGACGTCGATGGCGATCGGATCCGACGACGGCGGCACGACGTACTCGGCCGGCAGGCCGCCGACGTCGACGACGGGATCCAGGCTGACCCAGGCCAGCCGCTCGACCAGGTTGCGGAGCTCCCGCACGTTGCCGGGCCACCGGTAGGCCCGGAGGCAGGCGACGGCCGCGGCGGAGAAGCGCTCGATCTTGCAGCTGCGCCGCGCCCGCTGGTCCTCGATGAAGTACTGCAGGAGCAGCTCGATGTCCTCGGGGCGCTCGCGCAGCGGCGGCAGGGCGATGGGGATGACGTTCAGGCGAAAGTAGAGATCGGAGCGGAAGGCGCCGGCGTCCACGCGCGCCCGGAGGTCGGGCCGCGCCGAGGCGACGAGCCGCACGTCGACCTCGACCGACTGCGTCGACCCCACGCGCTCCAGGGTTCGCTCCTCGATGACCCGCAGGAGCTTCGCCTGGACGGCGATGGGCATCGCGTCGACGTCGTCGAGGAAGAGCGTGCCCCCCCGGGCGACCTCGAAGCGGCCGAGTCGCCGCTCGGCGGCGCCGGTGAAGGCGCCCTTCTCGTGGCCGAAGAGCTCGCTCTCCACGAGCTCGGAGGGGAGGGCCGCGCAGTTGAAGGCCACGAACGGCCCGTCGGGGCGGGTGCTCTGCGCGTGCAGGGCGCGCGCCACCCTCTCCTTGCCGGTGCCCGATTCGCCGAGGACGAGCACGGTGCTGGGGCTGGGGCCCACGGCGCGGATCAGCTCGACGACCCCCCGCATGGCGGCGCCGTGGGCCAGGATCCCGGGGAGGTCCTGCGACGCGCCGGGACCGTGGCGCAGCTCCCAGTTCTCCTGGGTGCGGCGCTTGAACTTCGCGATGCGCTCCAGCTTCAGCAGCAGCACCTCGTTCTTGAACGGCTTGGTCAGGAAGTCGTAGGCCCCCTGGCGCATGACCTCGACGGCCAGGTCCACGGTCGCGTAGCCCGTCACCATGAAGACCGTCACGTCGGGATGCGCCTTGCGGACGAGCGACAGGAGCTCCGTCCCCTCCATGCCCGGCAGCCGCACGTCCGCGATGAGCACGTCGCAGGGGTTCGAGGACAGCCAGGCGAGGGCCTCCTCGGCGGTCTCGAGGCCCGTGGTGTCGTGGCCGTGCCGGGCCAGGAACCGCACCACCGTCGTCCGCTTGATCTCCTCGTCCTCGACATAGAGGATCCTCACGGCGGACCTCCTCGCGTCGGCATCTGCGCCCCCGGCAGCGTCACGGTGACCGTCGTGCCCTCCGACGGCGCGCTGGCGACGTCGATCGCCCCGCCCAGGGCCTCCACGTAGGTGCGCACCGTCCACATCCCCAGGCCGACCCCGTCCTTGCGCCGCGAGTAGAACGGCTCGCCCAGGCGCTTCAGCTCCTCGGGGCGCATCCCGGCGCCGTGGTCGCGGACCCGCACCGCGACCATCTCGCGACTCGTCTGGGTGAGGTCGATCTCGATCGCGCCGCCGCGGGCGGAGGCCGCGATGGCGTTCGACAGGAGGTTGTCGACGAGGTCGCTCAGGACCGCGGCGTCGGTCCGGACGACCAGCCACGCGTCCGCGGACAGCCGGACCCGCAGGTCCATCCGATCGATCTGGACGTGGCGCAGGCCGATCACCGACCGCACCGTCGGCTCCATCTCGGTGATGTCGTCGGCGTCGCCGGTCGTGACCTCGAGGCTCGAGAGCCGCGACACGATGCTGTGGATGCGGTCGAGGCCGCGGCCGACGAGCTCGAGGTACTCGCGGCTCGCGTCCGCGCCCAGCGAGCCGGACCGGAGCTCCTCGACGCAGTCGATCATGCCGCTCAGCGGGTTGTTGAGCTGGTGGGCGAGCCCGGAGACGATGAGCTGGGTGGTCGAGCGGTGCGCCTCCCTCGCGTCCTCGGCTCGCCGGATCAGGTCGGCCGTCTTCCTCGAGAGCGACTCCAGCATGGCGTTGAGGCTGCGGGCCAGCCGGCCCATCTCGCCGCTGCCGCCCTCGGCCCGCACAGCCAGGCTGCCGCTCTCGCGCATCGCGTCGACCGCATCGGCGAACCCGAGGATCCGCGCCGACAGCCTCGCGCCCGCGGCGGCTCCGGCCCCCAGGCCCAGGAGGACGAGGGCGCCTCCGAGCGCGGCGGCCTGCCAGCCGAGGCTGCCGCCGCCTGCGGTCGCCGCCGCCCGATCGGTGAACGCCGCCAGCACGTGGCGGGTCTGCGCCGGATCCACGGCGTAGCCGAAGACCCATGTCGTCCGGTCCGCCGTCCCCACCCCGTGGCCGCCCGCGTTGCCGCCGGCTTCCGCGCGCATCGCCGCGATGGGACCGAGGGGCGCCAGGTCGCTGGAGATGCCCGAGGTGGCGACCGGGCGGCCGCCCAGGTCGGTGAGCAGCCAGTGGAGCGCGCCGCTCCCGGTCTCCGGCTCCCGGGGCAACCACTGCGCGATCGCGTCGGGACCGACGAGACCCAGCAGGCGGCCGGACGTCCTCCGGCTCACCACCTGGATGGGCGCGGCGACGACGAGGACCCCCTGGCCCAGCGGTCCGGCGCCGCCGACCCAGGAGATGGAGCTCCCGTCCTGCCGACCTCGCTCCACCCAGCTCGCCACCGCCCGGCCGCCGGCCGCCAGGTCCCGGAACCACTGCGCCACGAGCCGACCGTCGGGGGACAGCACCGCCCAGCCGTCGAAGGGACAGGCGCCACCCAGGGCGGCGAGCTGGGGCACCTCCCGCGAGCCGGGAGGTGCCGACGCCGACAGGTCGACGACCCAGGGCAGCCGGCTGCCGGCGGCGACGGCGGCCCGGCACCGGGCCAGGTTGTCCACGACCGCCGCCAGGTGCGCTCGGGCACTGGCCTCGAGGGCGACCCCGGCGTGCTCGGTGAGCATGGGTCCGGTCCGCCACCAGACCAGCGCGAGCATCGAGCCGGCGACCGCGGCCGAGAGCCCCGCCGCCATCAGGGCGATCGGGCGCCCCAGTCCGCGGAACCCTGGCTGCCCGCGGGGAGGCGCGGGACCTGGCGGCGAGACGGCGGCGCGATGCACTCCGGGGATGATGGCACGGCCGCCGACCGCGATGACAGGGCGGGCGGTACCATTCGGGCGCTTCCCTCAGCGCCCCTTGGCCATCTCGCCCCGCAGCACCAGGACGGTGCTCTTGCTCCTGGCGACCGGCTTGCCCTCGGCGGTGACCACGTCGCACTCGACGTAGAGCATGGTCCTGCCGCGGTGCACCACCCGGGCGCGCGCCTCGAGCGTCGCGTCGAGCACCGGCCGCAGGAAGTTCATCGACAGCTCGAGGGTGGTGAACGACTCGCCCTCGGCCAGCGTGCTCGCCGCCGCCATGCCCATGGCCGCGTCGGCGAGGTCGCAGAGGATGCCGCCGTGCACCGTGCCCATGGGGTTCGCGTGCCGCGCGACGGTCGCCTCCATCCGCGTCACCGCCGAGCCCTCCTCCATCGCCACCAGCGCGAAGCCGACCGTGCTCGCCACCGGCGGCGGCAGCCGCATGGGCAGGCCCTCGACCCGCTCCCCCCGCAGCACCCGCTGCATGGCCTCCAGCGGCGTCATCGCGCCTCCGCGCGCCAGGTCGGCAGGACGGTTCGCATGGCGGTCGGGCGATTCTAGACGAGCGACCGCGGTTCGTGAACGGCAGCCGCGGAGGGGCCCCACCGGAGGTGGGGAGGGCGCAGCTCCTACGCCGGCGCGGCCCCCGGGGAGTCGCCGGCGTCGCCGCGGTCCACGGACGGTGCGTGCTCGGCCGCGGCCATCATCACCGGGGCGAAGCGGTTGTACGCCAGCGTGAGGCCGACGGCGAAGAGCGCGGCGCCCAGGCCGAGCAGCGCGTTGACGGGCGGCGGCGAGGACAGCGCCAGGCGCAGGAGCAGCGTCGCCACCGCCAGGCCCGAGTTCCGGAACACGACGTGGTAGGAGGCGCTGTAGCGCAGCGAGATGAGCACGATGAGGACGTCGGCGAAGACCATCACCGTGTAGAAGGCCTCGAAGAACGGGTGGGCGTCGAGGTGGACGGCGAGGCCCCACAGGCTCCGGCCGGCGAGCCCCGCCAGGACGCCGAGCAGGAGCAGCGCGATGACCTTCTTCGCGGCGACGAAGCTCGCCCGGTCGGCCTTGTCCCGCGAGAGGGGCCGGTGCCGCTGCAGCGCGTAGTAGAAGCCCAGGGCCACGAAGAGGAGCAGCGCCCCGGCGGCGTCGGTCAGCATGGGGAGCACGGCGCCGCGCGCCTGCTCCCAGCGGAGCGGGAGGTCGAGCCCGCCGAAGGCCTCGAAGGCGCGCCGCAGCAGGATGAGCGAGAAGATCTCGATCTGCTTTCCGGCGGCGTCGGCCACCGACCGGGCGATGGCGAAGGCCAGCCCGGCCACCTCCCAGGAGAGGAGCAGGTAGAAGGCGAACTCCACGGCGTGGAAGTGGCTGCGCGGGAGCGCGGCGGCGAGGCGCGGCCCCAGGAGCCCCAGCCTGGCGAGCTCGATGAGCAGGAGCGCGGCCGCGAAGGCCAGCACCAGCCCCGCCGAGACGGCGCGGCGCATCCCCGGGCCCTCGAAGGTCCGCTCGAGCCGGTCGAAGAGGCCGGCGAGCGCGGCCGCGGGCCTGGAGGCGGGCATGGCGCGGGCGAGGAGAGCACGAGCCGCCGGCGGGCGCGACACCCGGTCGGCCGTCTCCTTGACATCGGCTCATCCGTTCAGTATCCGTCCGTTCAGGCTGTCAGGGGGGGCTGCTAGGAAGTGCCCACCAGAGGCGAGGGGGCGCGGAAGGCGTCCTCGACCGAGGAGAGAGAACGATGCCCGTCGGACCGGAGAAGGAGAAGGCGATCGAGCTGGCCGTCTCGTCCATCGAGAAGGCCTTCGGCAAGGGCTCGATCATGCGCCTCGGCAACGAGGAGGCGCTGGTGAAGGACGTCGAGGCGATCTCGACGGGGTCGATCTCGCTCGACATCGCGCTCGGCGTGGGCGGCCTCCCGCGCGGTCGCATCGTCGAGATCTACGGCCCGGAGTCGAGCGGCAAGACCACGCTGACGCTCCACATCGTCGCCGAGGCGCAGAAGCGCGGCGGCGTGTGCGCGTTCATCGATGCCGAGCACGCGCTCGACGTCGCGTACGCCAAGAAGCTCGGCGTCAAGACCGAGGAGCTGCTGGTCAGCCAGCCGGACTTCGGCGAGCAGGCGCTCGAGATCGCCGACATGCTGGTCCGCTCCAACGCGATCGACGTCCTCGTGGTCGATTCGGTCGCCGCTCTGGTGCCCCGCGCCGAGATCGAGGGCGAGATGGGCGATTCCCATGTCGGCCTCCAGGCGCGCCTGATGAGTCAATCGCTGCGCAAGCTCACCGGCTCGATCTCAAAATCCAAGTGCATCGTCATCTTTATCAACCAGCTCCGGATGAAGATCGGCGTCATGTTCGGAAGCCCG
>DATBLK010000376.1:0-13527 GCA_036555405.1 Anaeromyxobacteraceae bacterium | reverse complement strand
GGGAGCGACCGCGCCGCTCACCAGCGGCGAGTCGGCGGCCTCGAGCGCCCAGCGCAGGTCGGCGGTCGCGCCATCCATCCGCCGGAAGCGGGCCGGAAGGCGGGCCAGCGTGAGCCCCCGCACCACCCGCGAGAGGGCGCCGTCGCGGGCCGCCGCCTGGTCCAGCCGGGCGGTCGCCTCCTCCACCCAGGCGATTCGCCGCAGCAGGAACACCCGGCCGGCCATCCGCGCCTGGAAGAGCCCTTGCAGCGCGAGGAAGAGCGGCCGGTCGGGAGCGGCGGCCGCCCGCTCCCCGAAGTACCGGTAGCCGGCCTCGTCCTGGCGGGCGGCGATGAAGCGGGCGGCGAGCGACACCACCACCGCATCGTCGGGGTGGGGCCAGCGGACCGCCAGGAGGAGCCCGGCCATCTGCCGGTCCGGGCCGGGGCGGGGTGGGGGCTCGGCGGCCGCCCGACAGCCGGTCGCGACGCCGATGGCCAGGGCGAGGAGGGCGGAGCGAGTGAGTGTATATGCACCTATTTGAGCGCTGCGGCGGAGGACCGGGGTCATGGGGCTTCTCCTTCCAGCTACGTGGTGAGCGCCTGGACGACGCGGCCGAGACGCGCATGCGTCTCGGGCCAGTCGGCTCCGGCGCGGGCCTGGAAGGAGGCCTGCGCCTCCTCCCAGAGGTCGAGGGCGCGGGCGAGCCGCCGCGTGCCGGCCGCGGTGATCCGCACCAGCCGCACCCGCGAGTCGGAGGGGCCGCGGGTGGTGCGCACCAGGCCGGCCTTCTCGAGCGGGGCCAGGGTGCGGGTCAGGGAGGTGCGGTCGAGCACCAGGACCCTCGCCAGGACCGACATGGGCACGCCCTCGGGGCCGGCCAGGGTGCTGGCCACCAGCACCGCGAACTGGGTGCGCACCAGGCCGGCGCGCCGCATGACCGCGTCGTAGTGCTGCGACACCACTCGGGCCACCTGCCGGATGCGCGTCGCGGCGCAGCTCGCGGCGACGAGGCGGCATCTCTCGCCGAGGTCGGCCATGATGCGTGTATATGCAAGTATTCGGGCCGCGGGAGGTCCCCGATGGGTCGGGGCGACGGATTCCAGGAGCTCGGGGCGCGGTGCGCTACGCGGCACCGCGGCCGTTCGGGCGGGTGCGTCCCAGGATGCCGTGCAGGGCGGGCGCCGCCGGCACAGTGGCGAGCCCGGCCCACGACGCCGCCGGCCGCTCAGCGAGCGCCTGGACCGCCATCCAGCCCGTGAGCGCCACGAACGGGACCGGGGTGACGTGGATCCCGCTGGCCGGCGAAGAAGCGATCCCGCAGCCGCAGGGCCACGTTCACGAGCCCGATGAGCACCGGGACCTCGACGAGCGGCCCGATCACCGCCGCGAAGGCGGCGCCGTGGGCCATCCCGAAGGTGGCGACGGCGACCGCGATGGCGAGCTCGAAGTTGTTCGACGCCGCGGTGAAGGAGAGGGTCGCCGTCTGGCCGTAGCTCGCGCCCACGCGCCGGCTCATGAAGAAGGAAACGAAGAACATGAGGACGAAGTAGACGAGGAGGGGGACGGCGATGCGCACCACGTCGAGCGGGAGCTGCACGATGGTCTCGCCCTTGAGCGAGAACATGACGACGATGGTGAAGAGCAGGGCGACGAGCGTGACGGGCGAGATGCGCGGGATGAACCTCTTCCGGTACCACTCCTCGCCCTTCAGGGCCCGCAGGCCGAAGCGGCTGGCGACGCCGGCGAGGAACGGGATGCCCAGGTAGACGAACACGCTCCGGGCGATCTCGCCGATGGTGATGTGGACCTCGGCGCCCTGGAGCCCGAGCCAGCCCGGCAGCACCGTGATGAACAGCCAGGCGTAGACCGAGAAGAAGAGCACCTGGAAGGTGGAGTTGAAGGCGACGAGCCCGGCGCAGTACTCGGTGTCCCCCTCCGCCAGGTCGTTCCAGACGATGACCATGGCGATGCAGCGCGCCAGGCCGATGAGGATGAGCCCGACCATGTACTCGGGCCGGTCGCGCAGGAAGACCACCGCGAGGGCGAACATCAGGATCGGGCCGACGATCCAGTTCTGGACGAGCGAGAGCGTCAGGACCCGGGCGTCGCGGAAGACGCGGGGCATCTCCTCGTAGCGGACCTTCGCGAGCGGCGGGTACATCATGAGGATCAGGCCGATGGCGATGGGGACCGAGGTGGTGCCCACGGACATGCGGTCGAGCGCCGGCACGACGCCCGGCACCAGGTACCCGAGGGCGACACCGGCTCCCATCGCCAGGAAGATCCACAGCGTCAGGTACCGGTCCAGGAACGAGAGGCTCCGGGCGACGCCGCGAGGCGCGGGCGAGGCGGCGAGGACGGCTTCGGCCATGGTCCCTCCTGGAGGCTGCCGACGAGCGCCTCGAGACGCCTCGGCACGCGCGGCTCGACGCAGCAGCAGACGCGGGGCCCGTCGATCTCGCCGCGGACGGGCCGGGCCTCCTCGAGCACCTTGGGGCGAATCGACGCAGGCCGCAACGTCAGACCCTGTCGCACCGCGACGAAACGCCACGCTTCCGCTAGGCCGCTCCCCCGGACGGGCGGCGGGACGGCCAGCCCTGCAGCACCGAGCGCCGGTCCGAGAAGCGGCTTCGGACGACCAGATAGTCGGCATCGGGGAGCAGGAGGGTGCGGGAGATGACCCGGATCTCCTCCTCCTCGGCGACGGAGATCGAGCCGTCGGCCGCGGCCACCGCGAAGAGGCACTCGAGCAACGCGAGCTTCCGCGCGTCGGTCTCGGCGTCGCGGAGCTCGCGCGCCGCGAGGAAGTTGTGGGTGGGGCCGAGGAGCCGGTTCTCCGCCTTGGCGATCTGGACGACGAGCGCGGCCTGGGCCGGCGCGAGCCGCCCGTGCTCCCGGACGAGCCGCTCCATCGCCGCCGTCTCGGCCGCGTCGACGTCGAGGTCGACGTTCGCGACCCTGGCGAGCAGGAAGGCGAAGAGCGCCAGCCGCCGCGCGGTCTCGCGGTCGAGGGACTCGAGCTCGGACACGATGCGGCGGACGACCTCGCTGTCGCCGTCGGGCGCTTCCTCGGTCGAGAGGCCGAGCCACCGCAGGATGGACATGAAGGAGCACCTCCGTGCTCGAGCGCCGGCCCGGACCTCCCGCGCCGCCCTGTCCATAAGCGGAGGCCGGCCTCGGCGCCCGCGCGCCGGCCGCGCGGGCGTCTCAGGCCCCCCGCTCCGCCGCCGCCACGACGCCGTAGCCGGCGAGCACCGGCCAGGCGCGCGCGCCGCAAAAGCCAGCGCGCCCGAGCAGCGCCGCGAGCGAGGCCTCGTCGTGGCGCGCGTGGACGCCCGACATCGTGCGCCACAGCGCCATCGAGGCGCCGCAGCGCCACCCCATCGCCAGGGCGCGGTGCAGGCTGGCGCCCCCGGCCCGGGGCTCGAGCAGCGCGATGCGGCCGCCGGGCCGCAGGACCCGCCGCAGCTCCCCGAGCGCCCGGTCGGGATCGGGCAGGAGGTAGAGGACGCTGTGCAGCGTGGCGCCGTCGAAGGCGCCCTCGCGGACGGGCAGGGCGGCCGCGTCGGCCCGCAGCAGCAGGATCCCGCCCCCGGCCCGCGCCGCGCGCCGGAGCATGGCCGTCGAGCGGTCGAGGCCGACGTGGAGCCGCGCCCCGCCGCCGCGCGCCAGGGCGGCGGCGACGCCGCCGGGCCCGACGCCGACGTCGAGGACGCGGGGCCCCGGCACCAGGTCGCCGAGCGCGCGGCACGAATCCCGCCAGGCCTGGTGGCCGGTGAGGAAGGCGTAGGCCGGGGCCGCGAGCCCGAAGGCGATCTCGGCGTAGCGACGCGCCAGCGCCTGCCGCAGCGAGGCCATGCGCCGGAGCTGACCACGAACGCCGGGCCCCCGCTACCGGTCCGGCGGCCCCTCCCCTGCGGCGGCGCGCCGCTCCCGGTAGCGCGCCCGCACGCCGAGGAACTCCGGCGGCGTGAGGAGGAGGTCGTTCGCGATCTCCTCGATGACCGACTCCTCGGGCCCGGAGACCGCCTCGTCGGCGGCCGCGACCGCGAAGAGGCAGTGCAGCAGGGCCACCTTCTGGTCGTGGTTCGAGACCCCGCGGAACTCCCGCACCGCCTGACGCCCCTCGGCGCCCGGCATCCGGCTCTGCGCCTTGGCGATGGCGACCGCCAGGGCGGCCTCGGCGGGCGGGAGCCCACCCCAGGCGGCGACCACGCCCTCCATGACCTCGGTCTCCTCGGGGCTGACGCTCTCGTCCACGTTCGCCACCCGCGCCAGCAGGAAGGCGAAGAGGGCGACGAAGCGCCCCCGCTCCGGGCCCAGGGCTTCGAGGCGGCGCGCGATCTCGCGGACGGTCTCGCGCCGCTCGTCGGTCGGCGGCTCGCGCCCCAGGCCCAGCCAGGAGATGAGGCTCACGCCCGATCTCTACACGACCCGGCGCGCCGCGGGAACCTGCGGCCGGCGCTCGTCAGGCCGCAGCGCCCGGCGCCGCGCCGGCGGCGCCCTCGCTCCCGGCCCCGCGCAGGAGCCACGCCGGCAGGGCCAGGAGACCCGCGGCCACGCAGGACACCTCGCCGAGGGAGGCGAGGAGCCCGAAGCCGCGCAGCGCCCGGTTGTCGGCGACGAGGAGCGAGGCGTAGCCGATCACGGTCGTGAGGGAGCAAAGCGCCACCGCGCCGCCGGTCTCGCCGAGGACGCGCTCCAGGGAGCCCTCCCCGTCGGCCCGGAAGCGCTGCACGATGTTCACGGCGTAGTCGACGCCGATCCCGAAGGTGATGGGCAGCACCACGAAGTTCAGGAAGTTCAGCTTCACGCCCGCCCAGGCGGCGGCCCCGACGAGCCAGGCGACGCCGAGGAGCAGGCTCCCCGCGACCTGGGCGACCGGCGCGAGGCGCCGCAGCGCCAGCGCCACCAGGGCCACGACCGCGGCCAGGGAGAGCGCCGCGGCCACGGGGCCGTCACGGAGGATGGCGGTGGCGATGTCGACGAAGAGGAGCGCCTGGCCCACCGGCTGGGCGGAGGCGCCGGCTCGGGCCACCGCGTCCCGGACCAGGGCCGTCATCCCCTGCATCTCCTGGGGGTTGAGGAGGCCGACCTTCCGGGGGAAGGCGAGGGCGACGCGCCCCACCGTCCCGTCGCGCTCCACCAGCGGGAGGCGCAGCGCCGCGGGTACGTCGGCGAGGGTCACGGGTCGCAGGTCGACCGGGGGGCGGAGCCGGAGCGCCAGGGCGCGCGTCGCGGGGTCGAGCCGCGCCAGGCGCGCGTCGCCGAGCGAGTCCCGCAGGCGCGCCAGCCGGGGGAGCTTCGCCTCCTGGTCCGGCGGCACCAGGCTGGCGACGGTGCGGACCTCGCGGAGCGGGTCGGCCGGCCCGAGCGCGGCGCGCGCCCGCTCCAGCTCGGCGACGACGCGGTCGAGCTCGGCCGCCGTCCGGGCGTGGACCACGATGGGCGTGAGGTACTCGCGGAAGACCTCGTCGACGCGAGCACCCCAGTACTGCGCGCCGCTGCGGGCGCTGCGCGCGGCGCGGAGCTTCGAGAGGTCGTACTCCACCGGGTCGCCGCGGTAGGCGAGCACGCCGGCTGCGGCCAGCGCCGCCAGCGCCAGCGAGCCGACTCGCAGCGCGCGCCCGTGTCTCCGCGCCAGGGCCGCCGACCAGGCGCCGAGGAGCCGGTGGCGCCGGGGAGCCGGTCCGACGGGCCGGCCGGCGTCGAGCCAGGCGAGGAGCGAGGGGAGGAGGAGGTAGGCCGTGGCCCAGCAGAGCGCCATCCCCGTGCCGCCGATGAGCCCGAACTGGCTGAAGCCGCGGAAGTCGGTGGCGGCGAGGCAGGCGTAGGAGAGGGCGGCGGCGAAGGAGGCCACGAAGGTGGCGGCAGCCGTCCGCGACCAGGCGACCGCGAGGGCATCCTCGAGGCCCAGGCCGCGGCGCCTCTCCTCCAGGTAGCGGGCCACGGCGACGATGGAGACGTGGACGCCGTTCCCCACCACGATGGAGCCGAGGAAGGCGGTGTTGGCGTTCAGGTAACCGACGAGGAGCCGCGCCAGCCCGAAGGTGAGGGCGCACCCGACCCCCAGGGCCCCGAAGATGGCCGCCATGGCGCTCCAGCGCCGGAAGTAGAGCCACATGACCAGCGTGACGAGCACCAGCACCACCGCCGCCGAGGAGGCGAGGTCGGAGGCGAGCGCCCCCTGCTCCTCGACCAGCGTCGCCACCTCGCCGTCGTACCCAACGCGGATGGCGGGGTCGTACCGGACCGGCTCGAGGGCCTCCACCTCGCGGCGCACCGCGGCCAGCAGGCGCTGGTTCGACTCGAGGCCGGTCGCCGACTGGGGCGGGCGCACCAGGAGGACGAGGATCCGGCCGTCGGGCGTCTGGAAGTAGCCGCTGCGGAAGCGGGACAGGCCCTGCACCGCGGCGTACTTCCGCTCGATGTCCGAGAGCTCGAGCGGCGGCGCCGGGGCGGCGTCCTCGTCCTCGAGCAGGCCCAGGAGCGGGTTGGCGCGCCGCTTCTCCCAGGCGACGCGGCGGTCGAGCCGCGCCTGGATCTCGTCGAGGTCCCGGACGTCCAGGTAGAGGCCGCCGAAGCGCCGGGCGAAGGCCTCGAGCTCGTCGGTGCGGTACTCGACCGTCTCGACGAGGTCGCGGGGAAGGGCCCGGATCCGCGCCGCGGCGTCGTCGGCGAGGCGCCCCAGCGCGTCGCCGTCCCGTCCCTGGAACACGACCGACAGGTGGGTGACGGTGTGGAGGAGCGGCCCCAGCGTCCGCACCGCCACCACGCTGGGCGCTCCGTCGGGAAGGAGCTCCTCGAGGCCGGAGCGGAGGTCGCCGTAGAGCCGTGCCCCCCCGGCGCCCCCCAGGGCCGCGGCGGCGAGCGCGGCGCCGAGGACCACCCCCCGGCGCCGGACCCCCCAGGTCACCAGCCGCCGGGCGAAGGGGCTCGCCTCGCGGACCGCGCCGCCCGCGGCCGAGGCCGGCGCGCCGCTCACGCCCGGCTCCCATCCGGGGGAGGCCGCCCCAGCGCCAACTCGCGGCACCCCCCGGCGGCGGAGCGGTAGGCGGCGGTGATGATGTCCACGCAGCGCCAGGCGTCCTGCGCCTCGCGGCCCGCGAAGTCACCCGCGGCGATGGCCTCGAGGAAGGAGTCGAAGAGCGCGTCGAACCACCGGACGTGGCTCGCGTCCATCCAGTGGGACCCGACGGCGCGGCGCTCCACGTCCCAGGCCACCGCTCCCTGCGCCACGTCGGGCCCGGAGGTCGCGCGCATCACCGCGAGCTGGAGGTCGTCGTCGTCCACGGTGACGGCGCCGCGCTCCCCCTGGACCGTGTAGATGACCTTGCGGACGCCGGCCGTCCAGGTGAGGTGGGCGTGGGCGAGGCCGTTCGGGAAGGTGAGGACCGCCGAGAAGCTGTCCTCGGTGTCCCAGCGCCCGGGCTCGAGGTTCGCCATCTTGGCGGTCACCGCGGTGGGCCGCTCGCCCATCCAGTCGAAGGCCAGGTAGAAGGTGTGGCTTCCGTGGTCCATCGCGATCCCGCCGCCGGACCAGCGCCGCTGGCGGCGCCAGTGGGGGTTCCACTCGGGAACGCCCTTGGCGTGGGTGTTGCGGAAGGTCTCGAGGGTCACCGATCGCACGCGGCCGATGCGGCCGGATCGGACGGCCTCCCCGACGGCCTTCACCACCGGCGCGTGCTTGTAGTTGTGGCACGGGAAGAGGACCCGGCGCGCCCGGGCCGCGTGCTCGAGGAGGGCGCTGGCGTCCTCCAGGGTGGTGGCGAGGGGCTTCTCGCAGAGCACGTGGAGCCCCAGGTCGAGGGCGCGGTGGGCGACGGCGGCGTGGTCGCAGGGCGGCGTCGCCACGTCCACGAAGTCGAGGCCGCCCGCCTCGGCGGCGAGCAGCGCCTCCGCCGTCTCGTAGACCGCCGTCCCCGGGAGCTCCCGGGCCGCGAGCTGCCGCCGCGCGGCGCAGACGTCGGCGACGGCGGCCACCTCCACGTCGCGCCGCTGCCGGTAGGCGGGGACGTGGCCCAGCGCTCCGATGAAGCCGTATCCGACGAGCGCCCCGCGCAGGCGCCGGCCCGTGGTCCCGCTCACGCGTCCTCCCCGCCCCCGCTCAGCGCCACCGGCCGCTCTCCGCCAGGCCGCGGAAGACCTCGTCGAGCACCGCCAGCCCCTCGAGCGCGGTCTCCCGGTCGATGGTGAGGGCCGGCTGGATCCGGACGTGCGGCGTGTAGACCATCGCCAGGAGCCCCCGGCGCAGGCACTCCTGGAACACCTCCTGCATCACCGCCCGGTCGACCGGCTCCCGGGTGTCGCGGTCCCGCACCACCTCGAGGCCGAGGAGGAGCCCGGCGCCGCGGACGTCGCCGACGAAGGGGTAGCGCTCCTGCATGCGGCGCAGCGCCTCCAGCATCTCGCCGCCGACCCGCTCGGCGTTCTCCCAGAGCCGCTCCCCGGCGATGGTGCGGACCGAGGCCAGCGCCGCCGCCGCGGCGAGCGGGTTCCCGCCGTAGCTGGAGGAGGCGCCGGAGGGGTCGGACCAGGGCTTCGCCCGGGTGACCTCGTCGCGGGCCAGGACGCCGGACACCGGGAACCCGGACCCGAAGCCCTTCCCGATGGTCACGACGTCGGGCCGGGCGCCGGAGTGGTCGACGCCCCAGCGCCGGCCGGTGCGCCCGAACCCGGTGATCATCTCGTCGGCGACGAAGAGCGCGCCGGCCTCGCGGGCCGCCTCCGCGACCGCGGCGACGAACTCGGGGGGCGGGACCACGTTGCCGGCGGTCCCCTGCATGGGCTCGGCGACGACCGCCGCCACCGGGCCGGCCGCCTGCGCCCGGATGGCGCGCCGCGCGAAGTCGGCGCAGGCGAGCGCGCAGGAGGGCCGCGCCAGCCCGAAGGGGCAGCGGTAGCAGTCGGCGTAGGGCACGAGCGTGGCGCCGGCGGGCAGCGGCCCCAGCCCCTGGCGCGCCTGCGTCCCGAGGAGGGCGGCGGCGCCGGCGGTCTTCCCGTGGAAGCCGCCCCAGAAGCCCACGACCTCGGTGCGGCCCGTCCGCTGGCGCGCCAGGCGCAGCGCCGACTCCACCGCCTCGGCCCCCGAGGAGTAGAGCTGGAGGCGGTCGAGGCCCGCCGGCGCCAGGGCGCACACCTCGTTCACCAGCGCGGCACGCGGCGCCGAGGTGAAGCTCCCGACGGCCAGGCGCCCGGCCTGCTCGGCGATGGCCGCGACGTGGCGCGGGTGGCAGTGGCCGAGCGCGTTGACGCCGATCCCGCCGATGAGGTCGACGTAGACGTTGCCGTCGGCGTCGGTGAGCGTGCTCCCCTGGCCGCGGTCCATCGCCACGCCGGCCCAGAGGGCGAAGCCCTGCAGGCCGGGGGCGAGGTGGCGGCGCTCCTCGGCGACGATCTCCTGCGACCGGGGGCCGGGGATGCGCGTCCGGATGTGGATGGCCATGCCGCTCCCGCTCGTGACCCGCCCGCGGCGGAACTTGATAACCTGCGGCGCCGAAAATAGCTCACCCTCGACCGCGGAGCCTCATGCTTCTCGACCTCCTCACGGGACTCGCCCTCGGCGCCTCGGCCTGCGGCCCGCTCGACCTCGACACCGCCCTGGCGCTCGCCGCCGCCCGGAGCGACGAGGTGGCCATCCGCGAGGCGGAGGTGTCGGCGGCCCACGCCGACGAGGCGCTGGCCGCGGCGCTGCGGGTCCTCCCCTCGGCCAGCGCCACGCTGCTCCTGGGCCCGGCGCCCCGGGCGCGGGGAAGCGTGACCGACTCGCCGGACGACAACCGGAGCCTGCGCCACCTCGGCCCCTTCGGCCGCGCGGAAGTCCAGGCGGTGCAACCGCTCTACACCTTCGGCCGGCTCGAGGCTGCGGCCGACGCCGCCCGGGCCGGCGTCCGGGCGCGCGAGGCGCTCGCCGGCGACACCGCCGCCCAGGTGCAGCTCCGCGTGGTGCAGCTCTGGTGGGGAACGGCGCTGGCGCGGCGGCTCCTTGCGGTCGCCGCCGACGTGGCCGAGGCGCTCGACGAGGCCGAGAGGCGGGTCGACAAGGCTCTGGAGTCCGGGGACGGCGAGGTGGTGCCGGCCGATCGCCAGCGGCTCCGGCTCTTCCGGGGCCAGCTGCGCCTGCGCGAGGCCGAGGCGCGCAAGGGGCTCGAGCTCGCGCGCCTCGCCCTGGCGGCGACGCTGGGCCTCGAGCCGGCGCGGCTCTCGCTCCGGGAGGAGCCGCTGGAGGCGCCCCCCGGCTCCGCTCCCGACGAGGCGCGCGCGCTCGCCGACGCCGAGCGGCGCCGGCCCGACCTCCGGGCGCTCGACGCCGCCATCGCCGCGCGAGAGGCCGAGGTGCGGTCCGAGGAGGCGGCGCGCTGGCCGCAGCTCTTCCTGGCCGGCGTCTTCCGGTACGGCCTGGCGCCGAACCGCGACATCCAGCGGAACCCCTGGGTGCACGACGACTTCAACCTGCTCGAGGTCGGCGCCGCCGTCGGCCTGCGCCAGGACCTGGCCCTGTCGCTCCTCTCCGCCCGCGCCGAGAAGGCGCGGGCCGAGCGGGCGACCCTGCTGCTCCAGCGGGCCGGTCTCGCCCGGCTGGTGCGCGTCCAGGTGTCGGGCACGCTCGCGGAGCTCCGGGCCGCACAGGTGCGCGCCGCCGCGGCCCGGGACGCGCTCGCGGCCGGCCGGGCGCTCTTCCGGGCCGTGCGCCTCGACTTCGCCGCCGGGCTCGTCGAGGCTCGGATCCTCCTCGAGTCCTACGCCCTCTTCGTGCAGAGCCAGCTCGACGCCGCCCAGGCCGACCACGACCTCCTGGTGGCGCGAGCCCGCCTGGACCAGGTCACCGGGGAGCCGCCCCGCAGGAGCGCGACGTGCGAGCCCTGATCCTCCTTCTCGCATTCCAGGCCGGCGGAGGCGCCACCGACGCGGTGCGAGCCCGCGACGCCGAGATCCGGGCGGCCCTGCCGCCCCCCGGCGCGGAGGTCACGCCCGAGGCGCGGCGCCGCATCGAGGAGATCGTGGCCCGGGCCCTGGACCTCCGCGGCATGGCCCAGGCCGCCCTGGGCCCGCGCTGGGCGCAGATGACCTCGGTGCAGCGCCGCCGCCTGGTCGCCGCCTTCGAGCGCCGCTTCCGCGAGGTGGGGGCCTCGGAGCTCGAGGCCTACCGGGACACCGCGGTGGAGTACCGGGCCGAGGTGGAGCGCGGCGGGCGCGTCGAGGTGCCCACGCGCCTGGTGGTGAAGGGCGAGCCCACCGAGGTGACCTACGCGCTCCGGCGCCAGGGGGCCGGTTGGCGGATCGTCGACCTGTCCGTGGACGGCGTGTCCACCGTGGACAACTACCGGGCCTCGTTCGCGCGCGTCATCGCCAGGGACGGCGTCGAGGGGCTCATCCGCAGGCTCGAGAAGGGCGGAGCGGCGGCGGAGAAGCCGCGCTGAGCCCCACGCCGTCCTTTACGCAGGGGCCGGCGGAGGCTACAAAGCCGGCGCGTGCTGCAACGGCTCGCCGCCCACCCCTGGAGCTGGGGCCCGGTCCTGGTTCTCACCGCGGTCTTCCTGGGGTCTCTCGCGGCCTTCGGGGGGATGCACCTCGCCCGGGGGGCGCGGCGCACCGGCCGCGGCGACCAGCTCGGCGGCAGCCTGGTCCTCTCCCGCTTCCTGGTGGAGTGGGTCCTGTGGCTGTTCCAGCCGTTCGTGCGGGCGGCGGTGCGCCTCCGGCTCCACCCCGACGCGGTGAGCTGGACCTCGCTGGCCCTGCACCTCGCGGCCGCCGTCCTCGTCGCCCGCGGCGACTTCGGCCCCGGTGCCTGGGTGCTCGTCTTCGGCGCCCTGGCCGACGCCTTCGACGGAGCCGTGGCCCGGGCGCGCGGCCTGGCCTCCGACGCCGGCGAGGTGCTCGACGCCGCGCTCGACCGCTGGGCGGAGGCGGCGGTCTTCGCCGGCTACGCCTGGTACTACCGCGGCCTCTGGTGGGGCTTCCTCCTCGCCTGCGCGGCGTCCGCCGGAGCCGTGCTCACGAGCTACGCCCGGGCCAAGGGGCAGGCCTACGGCGTCGAGGCGCGGATGGGGCTCATGCAGCGCCACGAGCGGGCCACCTGGCTGTGCGTCGCCACCCTGGCCTCGTCGATCTGGGAGGCGGAGTCCCCGTCGACGGGGTTCGCGCGCCATGGGCTGGTCCTCGCGGCCCTGGGAGCCATCGCCGTGCTCTCGAACGCCGCCGGCTGGTCGCGGACCTCCTTCACCCGCCGGGAGCTGCGCCGGCGATGAGCCGCCCCGGAGGCCGGAGCGCGGCTGCCGAGGCCGGGCGCTTCCTGCGCGCCAACCTCTCCTCGGTGCTGGCGACCGGGGTCGACTGGGCCCTGGTGACCGCGCTCGTCCTGGTGCACCTCCACTACCTCGGCGCCGCCGCGGTCGGAGCGGCGGCGGGCGCGGTCACGGACTTCTCGCTGAAGCGCCACTGGGCCTTCGACCGGAAGGAGAAGGGGCAGCTCCAGGCGGAGGGCCTTCGCTACCTCGCCGCCTCGGGGAGCTCGCTCGGCTGGAACCTCGCCGCCGCCTGGGCCCTGGTCGGCGGCCTGGGCGCGTCGCCGGTGCCGGGGGTGATCGCCGCCTCGGCGCTGGTGGGCGTGGCCTGGAACTACCCGGTGCACCGCTGGTGGGTCTTCCGGGACGCGTCGGCGCCGCCGGCGCGGAGCGGCCCGTGAGCCCGGCCGCCTGGGCGGTGGTCTGCGACTTCGACGGCACCGCCACGGTCGAGGACCTCGCCGACGCTCTCTCCATCGAGTGGATCGGGCGCGAGCGGTGGCAGCGCGCCGGCGACGCGTTCCAGGCCGGCGCCCTCTCCTTCGAGCAGCTCCTCCGCGAGATCTTCGAGCCCATCGCCGCCTCGGCCGAGGAGATCCGGGCCTTCGCGCGGGCGCGGGTCCGCTTCCGCTCCGGCCTTCCCGAGCTCCTCGCGACCTGCCGCGACCGCGGCGTCCCCTTCCTCTTCGCCTCGGGCGGCCTCGACCTCTACCTGCAGGCCGCGCTCGAGCTCCTGCCGGCCGGGGCGCTCGAGGGCGTCGAGGTCCGCGCCAACCGCGCCGAGCCCGCGGGCGGCCACCTGCGCCTCTCCTTCCCCTGGCGCGACGCGCCCGGCGCCTGCGGCCGCTGCGGCTCCTGCAAGGGGGCGATGGTGCGCGAGATCCAGGGGCGGGGACGGCGCGTCATCGCGGTCGGCGACGGCAACGCCGACCGCTGCATGGCGGGCGTCGCCGAGGTCCTCTTCGCCCGCGGCCGCCTCGCCGTCTGGTGCGACCGGGAGGGCGTGCCCTACCGGCCGTTCGAGACGCTCCACGAGGTGGCGGCGGCGGTGAGCGAGAAGGCGCCCCTCACCCGCGGGTGAAGCCGGGACACGCTGGCCGCCCTCTCCCCGGCCGGGACCGGGGAGAGGGCCACGCCGGCGGGACCCCCGGCGGGCGCCTATCCGACGGCGCTCCCCGGCGCGCGCGCCAGCGCGGCGTAGCGGCGGAGCTGGCGGTGCAGCATCGCCTCCTGCGCGAAGAGGTCGTGCACCGGGGTGCGG
>DATBLK010000336.1:0-4598 GCA_036555405.1 Anaeromyxobacteraceae bacterium | reverse complement strand
CCCGAGGGGTACGACCCCGATCCGGCGCTGCTGGCCAAGACCGGCGGGCGCGCGCGGGTGGTCCGCTCGCCGGCCGAGGCGGCCCACGGCGCCCACGTCGTGAACACCGACGTCTGGGCGAGCATGGGCCAGGAGGCCGAGGCGGAGGCGCGGCGGAAGCGCTTCGCCGGCTTCCTCGTCGACGACGCCCTCCTCGGGCGCGCCCGGAGGAACGCCATCGTGCTGCACGGCCTTCCGGCGCACCGCGGCGAGGAGATCACCGACGCCGTGATGGAGGGGCCGCAGTCGGCGGTCTTCGACCAGGCCGAGAACCGGCTCCACGCGCAGAAGGCGCTCCTGGAGCTCCTGCTGGGCTAGACCGGGCGAGACCGCGAGTGGGCGTCGGGAGCGCCGGCCCGCCGCACCGGCGCCGGCGTTTCGTTGACCCGCCGATGGGGCGCCGTCTACTGTATGGCCGCCGCGGGCCCGGACGGGCCGGAGGGCGATTGAGCGGGGACCGCTACAGGGGATTCACGTTTCTTCCCGTGGACCTGGCCGAGGAGGTGGAGCTGCCCCTCGAGGTGAAGAAGGAGGTCCTCTTCACCCACGCCAGGCTGGCGGAGCTCACGCACTGGAAGCTCCTCGACGTCCCCTGGAACGCACCGGTGGAGCAGGTCCAGAACGCCTACCGCGAGAAGGTGAAGGTCTTCCACACCGACCGGTGGGGGACGCGCGGCCTCGGCTCGTTCAAGGCGCGAATGGAGGCGGTCTTCCGGCGACTCACCGAGGCGCGCGACGTGCTCGTCGACCCCGTCCGGCGGGAGGGCTACGTTCTCGAGACCGCGCCGCCCCAGGAGCGGGCCCGGCTCCAGCTCCACAAGCTCGACGACGAGCGGCGCGCCGCGGAGCGGCGCGCGCGGGTGGCCCGCCAGAACCCCATGGTGAAGCGGGTGGCCCAGGGCCAGGAGGTGGTCGCCCGCGCCAAGCTGGCGATGAGCGAGGGGCGCTGGAAGCAGGCGATGAACGACTTCGAGACCGCGGCCGGCGTGGACCCGCGCAACCGCGACGAGTGGAAGCGGCTCGCCGAGGAGGCGCGCCGCAAGTTCGCCGTCAGCCGCGCGGCCGAGGAGTACGAGCGGGGGCTCAAGGCCGAGCTCGCCGGCCAGCCGGCGACGGCGCTGGAGCTCCTCCGGCGAGCCGCGGACCTCGACCCGCAGAACGGACACATCGCCGCGGCGACCTCGCGGGCCGCCCGGGCCGCCGGCGCGCTCGACGCGGCCCGCGAGTCGGCCGAGCGGGCGGTGCACCTCGCGCCGCGCGAGGCCGAGTCCCACCTCCAGCTCGCCGAGGTGCTCCACGCGCTCGGGCTGGGGCGGGAGGCGAAGAAGGCGGTGGAGAAGGCGCTGGAGCTCGACCCGGCCCACGCCGGGGCGAAGGACCTGGCGCGCAAGCTGCGCTGGACCCTCTTCTGATGGCCGACCTCGACCAGGAGCCGGTGATCGGGATCGACCTCGGCACCACCAACTCGGTGGTGGCGACGGTCATCGACGGCGTCCCGCGCGTCATCCAGGGGCGCGCCGGGCAGCTCCTCACCCCCTCGATCGTGGCGCTGGCGAAGAACGGGAAGCGGCTCGTCGGCAGCATCGCCAAGCGCCAGGCCATCACCAACGCCGAGAACACCGTCTACGCGGCGAAGCGGCTCATCGGCCGGCGCTGGGGCTCGAAGGAGGTCGAGGACGCGCGCCGCATCCTCCCCTACCAGCTCGTCCCCGGGCCCGAGGGCCACGACGTCCGCATCCGGCTGGGCGAGCGGGCCTTCGCCGTGCCCGAGGTCTCGGCGATGGTGCTCGCCGAGCTGAAGGCCGACGCCGAGGGCTTCTTCGGCCGCCGCGTCCACAAGGCGGTGGTCACGGTCCCCGCCTACTTCAACGACGGGCAGCGCCAGGCCACCAAGGACGCCGGGCGCATCGCCGGCCTGGAGGTGCTGCGCATCATCAACGAGCCGACCAGCGCCGCCCTGGCCTACGGCTTCGGGAAGCAGATGGAGAAGAAGGTCGTGGTCTTCGACCTCGGCGGCGGGACCTTCGACGTCTCGATCCTCGACATCGGCCGCAGCGTCTACGACGTGGTGGCGGTGGGAGGCGACACCTACCTCGGGGGCGAGGACTTCGACCGCCGCGTCATGGACTCGCTGACCTTCGCCTTCGCCCGGGAGAACGGCGGCATCGACCTGCGCGCCGACAAGATGGCGCTGCAGCGGCTCAAGGACGCCGCCGAGAAGGCGAAGATCGAGCTCTCCTCGGCGCCCTCGGCCAGCATCTCGCTCCCGTTCCTGGCCGGGGGCGGAGAGGGCGGCCGGCCGGCCCTGCACCTCGAGAAGCAGCTCACCCGCGAGCAGCTCGAGGAGCTCACCGCCGACCTCGTGGACCGCTGCATCCAGGTCGTCGAGAAGACGCTCCGCGACGCCGGGGTGCGGCCCAAGGAGGTGGGCGACGTCATCCTCGTCGGCGGCCAGACGCGGATGCCGCGGGTGCAGAGGGCGGTGCGCGACTTCTTCGGCCGCGAGCCCTCGCGCGGGGTCCACCCCGAGGAGGTGGTGGCGCTCGGCGCCGCCATCCAGGCCCAGACCCTCGCCTACCCGGAGAAGGGCCAGACCGAGGTCCTGCTCCTCGACGTCACCCCGCAGAACCTCGGCATCATGGTGGTGGGCGGGTACTTCGAGACCGTCATCCCCAGGAACACGACGGTGCCCACCAGCTCCTCGCGCATCTTCACCACCGTCCAGGACAACCAGACGGCGGTGCGCATCGCCGTGCTCCAGGGAGAGAAGGAGAAGGCCATCGAGAACGAGCTCCTCGGCGAGTTCGTGCTCGACGGCCTGCGGGCGGCGCCCCGGGGCGAGGTGGAGGTCGACGTCACCTTCGACATCAGCGCCGACGGCATCGTCGGCGTCTCGGCGCGCGACCTCCAGACCGGGCTGCGCCAGTCCATCACCGTCACCGCCACCAGCGGCCTCACCGAGGAGGAGCTGAAGCGCATCGTCGAGGAGAACATGGACGACGCGCTGGAGAAGAAGCAGGGGGTGAGCGACTTCGACCGCCGGCGGGACAAGGTCGAGGCCATGATGAAGGACATCGAGGCGCTCGTCCCCTCGGTCTCCGAGGCCCTCGCCCGGAGCCGCTTCGGCAAGGACGCGGTCCACAAGGCGGTGGCCGTGATCCAGCGCGTGCGGGCGGCGCTGGCGTCGCGCGACCTCGCCGCCCTCAGCGCCAGCGAGGAGCAGCTCGACCGCACCCTCCAGCTCTTCCGGAGCCTGGCGACCGGGGCGCGCCCGCCCGAGGAGCCCCGGTGAGGCCGGCCTCCCAGCTCATCGAGCAGGGCATCAAGGCCTACACCCGCGGTCTCCTCGACGAGGCCGAGCGCTGCTGGAACGAGGCCCTGGCGCTCGAGCCCCTCAACGACCGCGCCCGCGCCTACCTCGACCTCCTCTCCGGCGCCCGGGCGCCGCTGCCCTCGCCGGTCCCGGCCCAGCCGGTGGCCATCCCGGTCCGGGCGGAAGCCGTGGCGCTCCCGGCTCCTACCCTCGACGAGCCGCGCGAGTCCGGGAAGAAGACCACGCTCTCCGACTACGCCCCCTCGCCCTGGGACCAGGGGCCGGCCCAGTCGCCGGCCATCGTCCTCGAGGGGGAGGGCGGCGGGCTCGACCTCGCCACCATCGACGAGCAGTCGGATCTCAAGTCGCTCGTGCCCGACCAGGGCCGGCCGGTGCCGACGCCGCCGCCGGCGAAGCCGCTCAGCGACGTGGACGTCTGGATGGAGGGGGCGAAGAGCCTCCACGCCCTGGGCGACTTCTCCGGCTCGCTGGAGATGATCGAGAAGATCCTGAAGGTGGACCCGGGCCACGCCGAGGCGCGGCGCTACCTCGAGGACAACGAGTCCACGCTCATCGCCATGTACGAGTCGAAGCTGGGCGCGATGGCCTCCATCCCCCGCCTGGCCATCAAGCCGGAGGAGGTCCTCTGGCTGAACCTGGATCACCGGGCGGGCTTCCTCCTCGCCCAGATCGACGGCTCGGTGAACTACGAGGACCTCTTCGCGCTCTCGGGCCTGCCGCGGCTCGACACCGTCCGCATCCTGGCGACCCTGCTCGCCGAGGGCGTCATCACGTCGTAGCGGATCCACCCCGCGATTCGTGGTAAGGAGGGCGCCCGCCGGCGGCGGTCGCGCCGCCACCCACTCGCCTCCAGGGGAGCCTGCTCGTGGCCAAGCCCGTGAAGAAGATCGTCCTCGCCTACTCCGGAGGGCTCGACACCAGCGTCATCCTCCGCTGGCTCGTCGAGAACTACCGGGCCGAGGTCGTCGCCTTCTGCGCCGACCTGGGCCAGGGCGAGGAGCTCGCGCCGCTCGCCGAGAAGGCCCGGAAGACCGGGGCGGCCAAGTACGTGCAGCGCGACGTCCGGGAGGAGTTCGTCCGCGACTTCGTCTTCCCCGTGCTCCGCGCCAACGCCCTCTACGAGGGCCTGTACATGCTCGGGACCTCCATCGCCCGGCCGGTGATCGCCAAGCACATGGTGGACGTGGCGCGGAAGGAGGGGGCCGAGGCCGTGTCCCACGGCGCC
>DATBLK010000329.1:0-4064 GCA_036555405.1 Anaeromyxobacteraceae bacterium | reverse complement strand
GGCGCCGTGTCGGTGGAGGAGACCGCCCAGCAGCGGTCCGAGCCCGGCGCCACCCAGCAGGTGTCGCCGTCCCTCTTCATGCAGTAGCCGACGGCCTCGCGCCAGGGCTCGCTCTGGTCGTAGTAGGTGCAACGGGTGTCGAGGCACAGGTTCCCGCCCACGGTGGCCACGTTCCGCAGAGGAGGGGTGGCGACCAGCGCCGCGGCCCGCGCCAGCGCCGGCCAGCCCCCGGCGACGGCGCGGTCGGAGGCGAGCGCCGCGAGCGGCGTCATCGCCCCCAGGACCATCCCGCCGCCCGGGTCGACGGCGCGGCCGCGGAGCGCGGCGATGCCGCGGAGCCCCACCACCGTCGCCGGAGTCTGCTGGCGCCGCTTCATGTTGGGCAGGAGGTCCGTCCCGCCGGCCAGCGGGACCGCGTCGGGGCCGAGGTCGGCGAGGGCCGCGACCGCCTCCTCGAGGGTGCGGGGGCCCAGGTAGCGGAATCTGGGGAGCCGCATCATGGCTTCGCCGCCTCGGGGCGGGGCCCCGCCTTCTTGCGCCTGGGCTCGTTCGTCGCCGAGCCGTCGCCGCCCTCCCAGGGCGGCGGGACGAGCAGCGCCTCGGGCCAGGGGACGGCGGGGAAGGACTCGGGGCCGTAGCGCCTGGAGGGCGAGCGCAGCGCGGCCAGCACCTTCTCGGGCGTGATGGGCACCTCGTCGACCCGGACCCCGAGCGCGTCGTGGACGGCGTTGGCCACCGCCGGCGGGATGGGGAGGAGCGGCCCCTGGCCCACCTCCTTGGCGCCGAAGGGGCCGGCCGGTTCCGGGTCCTCGACGAGGATGGTCTCGACGTCGGGCATGTCGAGGCTGGTGGGGCTCTTGTACTCGAGCATCGAGGGGGCCTGGTGGACCAGGGCCGGCGAGAGCCTGGGCGGCAGCCGGCGGAACTCCTGCTCCTCCATCAGCGCCTCGCCCAGGCCCATGTAGACCGAGCCCACCACCTGCCCGCGCGCCGCCACCGGGTTCAGCGCCCGGCCGATGTCGTGCGCCACCCAGACCTTCTCGACCCGCACGATGCCCGAGGCCTCGTCGGCCTCCACCTCCACCACCGCCGCCGAGTAGGAGTAGGCGGGCGAGGGGCCGACGCCGCCGCCCTTGTAGCGGCTCGCCGGCCGCTGCGGGGCGTAGCTCCCGACCGTGCCCACCGTGCCGGCCGCGGCCTCGGCGCGCTGCACCGCCTCGGCGAAGGTCATGCCGCGGGCGGGGTCGCCGGCGTCGAAGACCCGTCCCCCGCCGAAGGCGACGCGGTCGGCCGGGATCTCCAGCTTCGCGCCCACGGCGGCGGCCACCCGCTGGCGGGCCCGGTTCGCCGCCTCGATGGCGGCGTGGCCCATCATCAGGGTGACCCGGGAGCTGTAGCTGCCGAGGTCCACCGGCCCGAGCGAGGTGTCCCCGGTGACCACCTTCACGTCGGCCGGCTCGAGGCCCAGCATCTCCGCCACCACCAGCGCCAGCACGTTGTCCGAGCCCTGGCCCACGTCGCAGGCGCCGCAGTAGGCAGTGACGCCGCCGCCGCGGTCGAGGAGGAGCTGCACCCCGGTGTGCGGCAGGTCGCTGAAGTAGATGGAGAGGCCGGCCCCGGTCATGTAGGCCGAGGCGGCGAGGCCCAGGCCGCGCCCGCGCCCCAGCCGGCCGCGCCGCTCCTTCCAGTGCGAGGCCGCCACCACCGCCTCGAGGCAGGGGACGAGGCCGGTGGAGCGCACCTGCATCCAGTTCGCGGTCATGGCGTTCGCGGGGACGGCGTTCTCGATGCGCCAGGCGGCCGGGTCCCGGCCCAGCGCCTGGCAGATCTTGTCGATGTGGACCTCGAGGCCGAAGCGGGGCTGGGGCGTTCCGTGGCCGCGCTTCGGGCCGCAGGGCGGCTTGTTGGTGAAGGTCCGGCAGCCGCGGAACCGGTAGCGCGGCATCCGGTAGGCGAGCGTCTCCAGCGCGCCGGTGTAGTGCACCGAGGCGACGCCGTAGCTTCCGTAGGCGCCGCCGTCGAGGACGGTCTCCACCGAGTGGCCGGTGATGCGGCCGTCCTTCCCCACGCCGGTCCGCATCCGCATGAGAACCGGGTGGCGCCCGCGGTGGCAGAGGAAGACCTCCTCGCGCGTCAGGGCGATCTTCACGGGTCGCCCGGTGACGAGGGCGGCCTTGGCGGCGACGATCTCGTGGTTGAAGGGGTCGGTCTTCCCGCCGAAGCCGCCGCCCTGCGGCGGGGCGATGACGCGGATCCGCGCCGGGGGCAGGCCCAGGGCCCTGGCGGCGGCGCGGTGGACGTAGTGGGACACCTGGGTGCTGGAGACGATGGTGAGGCGCCCGTCGGGGTCGAGGTAGGCGAGGGCGGCGTGCTCCTCGAGCGGGAGGTGGGTGCTGCCCTGGTAGAAGAGGAGGTCCTCGAAGACGCGGTCCGACGAGGCGAGCGCCGCCGGCACGTCCCCGAAGTCGAAGGCCACCATCTTGTGGACGTTGCCGCCCTCGCCGTACTCGTGGATGCGGGGCTCGGGCCTGGCGAGCGCCTCCTCGGGCGAGGCGATGGTCTCGAGGGGCTGGTACTCCACGGCGACGAGCCGGGCCGCCTCCTCGGCGGTCCACTCGTCGACCGCCACCACCGCCGCCACCGGGTCGCCGACGAAGCGGACCTTCTCGTTGCACAGGGGGTGCTCGTCCTGCGACACCGGCAGGATGCCGTAGGCGACGGGGAACTCCTTGCCGGTGAGCACCGCGCGCACGCCCTCGGTCGCCAGGGCGCGGGAGGCGTCGACGGAGAGGATGCGGGCGTGCGGCAGCCGGGAGCGCACCAGCTTCATGTGCAGCATCCCCGGCATGGCGTGGTCGTCGGCGTAACGGGTCTCGCCCGTCACCTTTCCCTGGGCGTCGACCCGCCGCAGGGGCTTGCCCACCGAGGCGAAGGAGGGCCCGGCCCCGGCCGGGGCGCCGAGGTCGGCGCGCGGCGGCGCGCCCCCGGAGGGCCCGCCGCCGCCCGGGGCGCCGTCACGCGCGGCCACGGTCGCCTCCGGAGATGGAGCGGACCGGCGCCGGGCCCGGCGCGGGCAGCCCCTGCATCGCCCGCCCCGCCGACTCCACCGCCTCGTAGATCTGCTGGTAGCCGGTGCAGCGGCACAGCTGCCCGGAGAGGGCCTCGGCGATCTCCTCCCGGGTGGCGTCGGGCTTGCGGTCCAGGAGCCACTTGGCCGCCACCAGCATGCCCGGGGTGCAGTAGCCGCACTGGGCCGCCCCGTGGTCGGCGAAGGCGGCCTGCAGCGGGTGGAGCCCGGGGCCGTCGCGCAGCCCCTCGACGGTCGTGACCTCGCGCCCCTGGCACTCGACGCCGGGGACCAGGCAGGAGAGGACCAGCTCGCCGTCGAGGAGCACGGCGCAGGCGCCGCACTCGCCCAGCTCGCAGCCGTGCTTCGTCCCGGTGAGGCCCAGGTCCTCGCGCAGCACCTCGAGCAGCGTCTTGTAGGGCTCGACGACGACGTCGCGGGCCTCGCCGTTCACCTGGAAGGCGAGGCGCAGCTTCTCGCGGGGCCCGGACCGCAGGGCGACGAGCGGCGATTCCATCCCTCGAACCTCCTGCCTGCTGCCTGCTACCTGCTGCGAAGGTGAATGGTCCTTCATTCACCAGACCCTGTCAAGGCGTGCGGCTTCGCAACGGAATCACTGGTGGAAGCTGGCAATATTGAAGGGGCCGCCAGGGCGTCGGCGCCGGGAGTTGACAGGCTAGTCTTGACTGAACGATGATTCATTCATCGTGAGCTCGGCCGGCGGAGGCGGTGCAGGACCCTTGCGCGTCTCGCGGCGCGGCGCGGTGGCGGTCGTCGTCCTGGCGAGCCCGCCGGTGAACGCGCTGGGGACGGCGCTGTCGGCCGCGCTGGGGGCGGCGGTGGAGGCCGCGGCCGCCGACCCCGCCGTCCGCGTCCTCCACCTCCGCAGCGAGCTCCGGTCCTTCTGCGCCGGCGCCGACCTCGCCGAGATGCGGGAGCGCCTCGGCGACCCCGCGCGGGTGGAGGCCCAGGTCGCGGCGGTGCGCGAGCTGCAGCG
>DATBLK010000320.1:0-13185 GCA_036555405.1 Anaeromyxobacteraceae bacterium | reverse complement strand
GGAGGTGGCGCAGCGCCGCGCCGTCGCGCGCCGGCGCCGGCAGCCCGTCGAGGACCGCCAGACCTCGGTCGGGGTCGCCCAGGGCCTCGAGGGCGGGCCAGGCGAGGAGCGCGGCCCGGGGGTCGGCCTCCAGCGCCGAGCGGACCGCGCCCCCGGCGGCGCGGGCGTCGCCGGCCGCTCCCTCCGCCTCGGCGACGGCGAGCAGCGCGTCGGCGCTCGCCGGGCAGGCGGCGACCGCGCGCCGCGCCGCCTCCCGGGCCGCGGCGGCCTCGCCGGGGAGGTGCGAGCGCGCCAGCGCCGCGAGGAGGTGCGCCAGCACCGGGTCCTCGGCGCCGCCGGAGAGCGCCCGCTGCACCTCGGCCGCGTCGGCGAGCCGCCCGGCGTCGGCGAGGACGTCGCGCAGCCCCTCGCCGCCGCGCCGGTCGCCCCGTTCCCAGAGGCGGCGGTATGCGGCCTCTGCCTCGCCGGGCATGCCTCCGCGGCGGTAGTCCTCGGCCAGCTCGCGCTCGACCTCGGCGCGGCCCTCGGGGGGGAGGCCGGGCCGGAGCAGCATGTTCCGGTGGAGCCGGATGGCGCGGGCCAGGTCGCCCGTCCGCCGGAAGAGGGCGCCGAGGGCCAGGTAGGTCTCGGCCGCCTCCGGGGTGCCGAGCCGGGCGGCGTCGGAGAGCGCCTCGATGGCGGCGTCGGGGTCGTCGGAGAGCACGTAGCGCACCCCGCGAAGGTAGGCGCGCGCCTCGAAGCGGCGCCGCCGCAGCCGCCCGCCGAGGACGAGGAGGAGCGCGGTCGCGCCGAGCGCCAGCGCGGCCACCAGCCAGTGGAGCGCCTGGGTCCCGGGCGTGGCCGCTCCCCCTAGAAGGCCGCGCGGAGCCGCGCCCAGGAGGCGTCGAGCGCCTCGGGCACCACTCGCGTGTCGCCGAGGACCGGCATGAAGTTCGTGTCCCCGGCCCAGCGAGGCACCACGTGCCAGTGGATGTGGTCGTCGATCCCGGCGCCGGCAACCCGGCCCAGGTTCATCCCCACGTTCATGCCCTCGGGCCGGTAGGCCCGCCGCATCGCCGCCAGGGCCCGGCGCAGCTCCTCCTGGAGCTCGGCGAGGTCGGGAGGCTCCAGCGCCTCGAGCGCCTCGACGTGGGCCAGCGGCACGACCATGAGGTGTCCCGAGTTGTAGGGGAAGCGATTCAGGATGGTGAAGGCGCGCGCCGAGCGGTGGACGACGAGGTTCTCGCGGTCGCGAGCCTCGGGCTCCGCCGGGAAGTCGCAGAAGATGCAGCCCTCCGCCTCCGGGGCCGCGATGTACTCCATCCGCCACGGGGCCCAGAGCGGCGACGGCCTCGGCCCCTTCCGCTCGCCCCCCGCCCCGCGGCGGCGCGCGGGGGGAGCGGAGTCGAAGGGTCGCGACCGCGACCCCGACGACCGCTTCTCCCCTCGGGAGCCCATGGGTCAGCGCGCCAGGTAGAAGAGCTCGGGGGACCGGCCGGCGATGTCCCGGCGGAGCTCGGCCCGGACCGCGTCGGCGACGGCGCCGACGGCGCGGGCCATCAGGCTCTCCAGGAAGCGGGCGCGGTCCTCGGGCGGGTAGACGAGCGTCGGCTCGCCCTTCAGCTCCGCCTCCTCCTTGGCGAGCTCCACCGCCCGCCAGAAGTTGCCGAGCTCGTCGATGAGCCCGAGGTCGAGGGCCTGGGCCCCGGTGAGCACCCGGCCGTCGGCGAACTGGCGGACCTTCTCCTCGGGGAGGTCGCGCGCCTCGGCGACGGCGTGGACGAACTGGCCGAAGACCTGGTCCACCATCGACTGGAGGTAGGCCCGGTCCTCGGGCGTCATGTCGCGGAACGGGCTGCCGGCGTCCTTCAGCTTGCCGCTCTTCACGGTCTCGGTGTGCACCGCGAAGCGCTCCAGGAGCCCCTTCACGCTGACGAACTGGCTGATGACGCCGATGGATCCGGTGAGCGTCCCCGGGGCGGCGACGACCAGCGGGCAGCCCATGGCCACGTACAGGCCGCCCGAGGCCGCCACGTTGCCCATGGAGCAAACCACGACCTTCTTCTCCGCGAGGCGGCGAAGCTCCTCGTGGATCTCCTGGCTCGGCGCCACCGCGCCGCCCGGCGAGTCGATGCGGACCACCACCGCCTTCATGTCGGAGTCGAGCGCGAAGCGGCGGGCGACCTTCTGCACCACCTCGGCGTCCACCCCCTCGCGGATCCCGGCGCCGATGGGCCCCTTCACCTCGATGATGCCGATGCGGGGGCCGGAGGCCAGTCGCGGCGCCTCGCCCCGGACCGCGCTGTAGGCGAGGTAGAGGAAAGCGAAGAGGACCAGGAAGAGGCCGGCGAAGATGAAGGTCACCACCGCCAGCGCCACCCGGTCGCGGCGCGGCGGGGGAGCCGGGGGGACCGGCGCCGGCGGGCCCCAGCCCGGCGGTCCCCACCCGGGAGGCACCGCGCCCCAGGACGGCTGTGACGGAGGGGGTGAGGCCGACGGCCCGGGCGCGCCGGGGCCGACGGGCGTCGTGGGAAGGGGCTCGCCCTGGCTCTCCTCGCTCATGGCCGAGAGAGGTAAGCACGCGCGCCCCGGCGCCGCAACCGGGTCGCCCCCCGGCGGCCTACCCCTTGCGCCGGTTGAACTTCTCCATCAGGTCGCCGAGCCGGGCGCGCGCGTCGCCCTGCTTGCGCAGGTACTCGCGGTAGTCGTCGTCGCCGCGGCTCAGGGCCTTGATGGACAAGGCCACCTTCCGCTCCTGCGCGTCGATGTCGATGACCTTCACCTCGATCTCCTCCCCCTCCTTCACGACGTCGCGGGGGTTCTCGACGCGCTCGTCGCGCATCTCGGAGACGTGGACCAGCCCCTCGATGCCGGGCTCGACCTCGACGAAGGCGCCGAAGTCGGTCACCTTGGTGACGCGACCCTTCAGCCTCGAGCCCACCGGATGGCGCTCGGCGAGCGTGGTCCAGGGGTCGGGGGTGAGCTGCTTGATGCCCAGGCTGAAGCGCTCGTTCTCGACGTCGATGTTCAGCACCACCGCCTCGACGACGTCGCCCTTCTTGAACTTCTCGCCCGGATGCTTGATCCGCTCGTTCCAGGAGATGTCGGAGACGTGCACGAGGCCGTCGATGCCCTCCTCGACGCCCACGAAGACCCCGAAGTCGGTGACGTTGCGGACCTCGCCGCGGATCACGGAGCCGATGGGGTACTTGTCCTCGAGGAGCGTCCAGGGGTTCGGCTCGATCTGCTTCATCCCCAGGCTGATGCGCTTGGCCTTGGGGTCGATGTCGAGCACCACCGCCTCGACCTCGGTCGCCACCGCCAGGATCTTCGAGGGGTGCTTCACCCGCTTCGTCCAGCTCATCTCGGAGACGTGGACCAGGCCCTCGACCCCCTGCTCCAGCTCGACGAAGGCCCCGTAGTCGGTCAGGGACACGACCTTGCCGCGGACGCGCGAGCCGATGGGGTACTTCTCGTCGGCGCGGTGCCAGGGGTCCTCCTGGATCTGCTTCAGGCCCAGGCTGACGCGCTCGGTGGCGGGGTCGAACTTCAGGACCACGACCCGGACCTCCTGGCCCACCTCGAACATCTCGCTGGGGTGGCCGATGCGGCCCCAGCTCATGTCGGTGACGTGGAGCAGGCCGTCGATGCCGCCGAGGTCGATGAAGGCGCCGTAGTCGGTGAGGTTCTTCACCACGCCCTTCAGGACCGCGCCCTCGCGCAGGTTCTTCAGGGTCTCCTTCTTCAGCTCCTCGCGTTCCCGCTCGAGGAGGACCCGGCGCGAGAGGACGATGTTGCCCCGCTTCTTGTTGAACTTGATGACCTTGAAGCGGAACTTCTCGCCGATGAGCTTGTCGAGGTTGCGCACCGGGCGGATGTCGACCTGCGAGCCGGGGAGGAAGGCCTTGACGCCGATGTCGACGGAGAGGCCGCCCTTCACCCGGCCGACGATCACGCCCTCGACGAGCTCGTCGCGCTCGCACGCGGCGGAGATCTCGTCCCAGATGCGCATCTTGTCGGCCTTCTCCTTGGAGAGGACGACCATGCCGCTGTCGTTCTCGCGGCTCTCGACGAGCACGTCGACCGCGTCGCCGACCTTGACGGCGGGCTCCTGCCCGGGCGCCGGCGCGAACTCGGCGATGGGCACCTGGCCCTCGGACTTGTAGCCGATGTCGACGACCGCATAGTCCTTGGCGAGCTGGATGACGGTGCCGCGGATGACCTTGCCTTCCTCGATCTGTCCGCTGCGGGCCTCGCTCTCTGCGAAGAGCTTGGCGAAATCCTCGACCTCGGCCTCGAGGGGACGGACGTTCTCGTTCTGCATGCTGTGAAGGACCGCCTTTTCTGGCGAGCGCGCCGGCGGGCGGGGCTTCCCGGGGAAGCGGGCCGGCGGGACTGCGTCCACCCCCTGGTTCACGTCGGCGCCGGGGCTCGGGGAGCGGGACCGGGGCGCGCGCCGGGGACGTCCCCGGCGAATCCGGAATGGGCGAAGCTACACGGGCGATCCGGGTGCGTCAAGCGCCGCCGCCCGCCCGGGTCAAGGAAGCGTCCGGAGGCGGCGCGCCACGCCCTCCACCACCCATTCCGGCGTGGAGGCGCCGGCGCTGATGCCGACGACCCGGCAGCCGTCGAACCACCCGGGCGACAGCTCCTCCTCGGTCTCGACGTGCCAGGTCCGCGGCTGGATGGCGCGGCAGATCTCGGCGAGGTGGCGCGTGTTGGCGCTGTTCTTCCCCCCGACCACCACCACCGCGTCGACCTCCCCCGCGAGCTGGCGCGCGTCCTCCTGGCGCTCCTCGGTGTCCGAGCAGATGGTGTTCACGGCCCGGACCTCCTTGTGGCGCAGGGCCAGCGCCCCCACCACCCGCTCGAAGTCCGCCCCGATGCAGGTGGTCTGGGCGATGACCGCCACCTTCTTCGAGTCGACCTCCGGGACCGGGGCCCCGGGCCGGACCACGGTGACCGGCCCCTCGGCGTAGGAGACGACCCCCTTCACCTCCGCGTGCGCGGCGTCGCCGACGACGACCACGTGGTAGCCCTCGCGGGAGAGCCGCTGCGCCATCGCCTGCGGGTACTTCACGTAGGGGCAGGTCCCGTCGACCACGTCGAGCCCCCGCTCGCGCGCGGCGGCGAGCTCGCCCCGGACCGCGCCGTGGGTGCGGACCACGACGGTGGTGCCGTCCTCGACGTCGGCGATGGCGTGGGCCGTGGTGACGCCCTTCTCCTGCATCCGCGCCACCGCCTGCGGGTTGTGGATGATGGGCCCGAGCGTGACCACGTGCGCGGCCTGGTCCGCGACCTCCATGACCTGGTCCACGGTGCGCTGGACGCCCCAGCAGAACCCGGCGGTGCGCGCGATCTTCACGTCCATGCGGCTCCTCATCTAACCGGGTCGCGTCCTATGCGCCCTTCTCTCCGACGAACCGGTCGCCCTCGTCGCGGAAGAGGATGTTGAACGTCGTCAGCGTCCCGTAGCACCGGGTGACGTAGGCCTGCATCTCCACCTTCTCGGCGTCGCCCAGCTTCTCGTGGGCGTTGATCTTCTGCTCCAGCACCCGGAGGCGGTCGCGGATCATCACCACCTTGTGGAAGAAGTGCTCCAGGGGCACCTCCTTGGGCTGGAGCGCCGGGTCCCGCGGCCGGAGCACCATCGTGCCCCCCTCCCACTTCTGCGCCAGGGGCACCTCCGGGGCCTCCTCCCGGAGCGCCTCGCGGATGGCCTCTGCAAACTCGTCGCGCGTCATGTCGGTGAGCTCCTCGGGCAGGCTGTGGACGGCGGCGGACCGGACGACCGGGGGCAGGGGCGCGGGGGCGGCCCTGTCCGGCGCCCCGGCGGCGCGGGCGGCCGGGATGGCGGCGTCCCGGGCCAGGTGGCGCTCGCAGGCGGGAGCGGTGCCGGCGAAGTCGCCGGTGCGGACCCGGAGGCGGCAGGGCCCGATGGGCCCGCGCGCGTCCTCGAGGATGGCGCGCCACCAGCGGCAGCTGCCGCACTCCCGCGGCCCGTAGGCGCGCTCCACCGCCACCACCATCGGGCGGCGAGTCTAGCCGCCCCCTCGCCTGGCCGCCAGCCGGGCCGCGGAGGCGGCGAGGAGCCGCTCCACCACCTCCTCCGGGCGCAGGCCCGAGGTGTCGAGGACCACGGCGTCGGCGGCGGGCCGCAGCGGTGCCACCGCCCGCGAGGCGTCGTCGCGGTCGCGCCGCTCCTGGTCGGCGAGCACCGACTCGAGGGAGGCGGGCTCGCCGCGGGCGGCGAGCTCCTCGTGGCGGCGGCGCGCCCTGACCTGGGAGGTGGCGGTGAGGAAGAACTTGGCGTCGGCGTCGGGGAAGACCACGGTCCCGATGTCGCGGCCCTCCAGCACCGCGCCGCGGTTCCGGGGCGCGGCGGCGAGGCGCCGCTGCAGCTCGAGGAGCCCGGCCCGCACCACCGGGCGCGCCGAGACGGCGCTCGCCCCCATCGACATCGCCGGCGTGCGAATGGCCGCGGAGACGTCCTCGCCGCCGAGGAGCACCCGCTGCCCGGAGCCGTCGGGCAGGGGCTCGAAGCGGATGTCGACGCCGACGAGGAGCCGCTCCAGGCCGGCGTCGTCGTCGAAGGCGACCCCGGCCCGGCTCGCCGCCAGCGCCACCGACCGGTAGATGGCGCCGGTGTCGACCAGGGCGAACCCGAGCCGGGCCGCGAGCCGGCGGGCCGCGGTGCTCTTCCCGGCGCCGGCCGGGCCGTCGATGGCCACGATGAAGGGGCGGCGGCTCACGCCGCCAGCACCCGCCGCAGGGCGGCGAGGAGCTTCTCGTTCTCGGGGCGGGTGCCGCAGGTGATCCGGATCGACGACGGCCCGCCGATGGGCCGCACCACCACGCCCTGGCGCAGGAGCCCGTCGAAGAGCGCCTTGCCGCTCCGGCCCGGAAGCTCCGCGAGCACGAAGTTCGCCTGCGAGGGCCACACCGCCGCCCCCAGGGCCCGGAGCCCGGCCGAGAGGAAGGGGCGCTCGGCGGCGACGAGCTCGCGGCCCCGGCGCACGTGCTCCTCGTCGCCGAGGGCGGCGATCCCCGCCGCCTGGGCGACGAGGTTGGTGTTGAAGGGCTCCCGGACCCGGTCCACCCAGGCGACGACCTCGGGCCGGGCGATCCCGTAGCCCAGCCGGAAGCCGGCCATCCCGTAGATCTTCGAGAAGGTCCGGACCAGGATCAGGTTCGGGTGGCGGCGCTGGAGCGCCAGGCCGTCGGGGAAGTCGCGCTCCTGGACGTACTCGACGTAGGCCTCGTCGAGCACCACCAGGACGTCGGGCGGCACCGCCGCCAGGAACCGGTCCAGGGCGGCCCGGCCGAACCAGGTGCCGTTGGGGTTGTCGGGGTTCGCCAGGAACACCACCCGGGTGCGCTTGGAGAGGCGCGCCGCGATCCCGTCGAGGTCGTAGTGCCGGTCCTTCATCGGCACCTCGACGCAGCGCCTCCCGTGGGCGTGGGTCGCGAGCCGGTAGACGACGAAGGAGTCGGCGCTCGTCAGCGTCTCGTCGTCGGGGCCGAGGAAGGTGCGGACGACGAGCTCCAGCACCTCGTTCGAGCCGTTGCCCACCATGACCTCGTCGGGCGCGACCCCCAGCTTGGCGGCGATGGCGCGGCGCAGGTGGAAGGCGCTGCCGTCGGGGTAGAGGTTCACGCGGGCGCAGGCCTCGCGGGCGGCGGCCAGCGCCTTCGGGCTCGGGCCGAGCGCGTTCTCGTTGGAGGCGAGCTTGGCGACGCCGGAGATGCCGAGCTCGCGCTCCACCTCCTCGATGGGCTTGCCCGGCAGGTAGGGCGTGAGCGTCTCGACGTAGGGGGGAACGGAGGGCATCCGGGATTCCTACCACGACCCGAAGGCGCGGCCGCGGCCGGGGGGACCTAGTCCTCCTCCGCGAACACGCCCATGACCCGGTACTTCTGGTACCGATCCCGGACCAGCTGCTCCGGGCTCATCTGCCGGAGCTCGGCGAGGTGGCGCCGCAGGGCGTCCTGCACGTTGTGGGCGGTCTCCAGCGGGTCGCGGTGGGCGCCGCCCGGGGACTCCTTCACCACCTCGTCGATGATACCGAACCCCTCCAGGTCCCGGGCCGTGAGGCGCAGCGCCTCGGCCGACTTCTGCGCCTTGGAGGGGTCCCGGTAGAGGATGGAGCTGCAGCTCTCCGGCGAGATGACGTTGTACCAGGCGTACTCGAGCATGAGGATGCGGCTCGTCACGCCGATGCCGATGGCGCCGCCCGAGGCGCCCTCGCCGATGACCACCGAGACGGTGGGGACCGGCAGGGAGGCCATGACCTCGAGGTTGGTGGCGATGGCCTCGGCCTGGCCGCGCTCCTCGGCGCCGATGCCGGGGTAGGCCCCGGGGGTGTCGATGAAGGTGACGACCGGCAGGCGAAAGCGCTCGGCGAGGTCGAAGAGGCGCCGCGCCTTCCGGTAGCCCTCGGGCCGCGCCATCCCGAAGTTCCGGAGCAGGTTCTCCTTCGTGCCCCTTCCCTTCTGGTGGCCGATGACCACCAGCGGCTCCCCGTCGAAGCGCGCGAAGCCGGAGACGATGGCGCGGTCGGCGGCGAAGCGCCGGTCGCCCTCGATCTCGAAGAAGTCGGTGAAGAGGACCTGGAGGTACTCGAGGAAGTAGGGGCGGTTGGGGTGGCGGGCCAGCTGGACGATCTGCCAGCGCGACAGGTCGCTGAAGATCTCCGCCTGGAGGCGGCTGGCCTTGCGCTCGAGCTTGACGATCTCCTCGGTGAAGTCCACGGCCGCGCCGCCGGAGATCTGCTTCAGCTCGGCGATCTTCGACTCGAGGGCGAGGAGCGGCCGCTCGAACTCCAGCGCGTACAGGGTCTTGGCCACGGCGGAGCTATAGCATGGCGCCCCGGGACGAGGCATCGCTCCGGCCCCCGCCGCTTGGCGCGGCGCGCCATCTGGTTTCACCGAGGGAGGAGGTCGCGCGCCGCTGCGGCGAGCGCCGCGGCGTCGACCGGCGGCCGCAGCCACTCGACGCCGGGCTCGCGCCGGAGCCAGACGACCTGGCGGCGCGCGTAGCGGCGGTGCGCCACCTGCACCCGGCGGACCGCCTCGGCGCGGAGGAGCTCGCCGCGCAGCAGCGCCGCCGCCTCGGCGTAGCCGATGGGGAGCCGCCGCGGCAGCGCGCCGCCGAAGCGCGCCAGCAACGCCTCGGCCTCGGCGAGCAGGCCGCCCTCGAACATCCCCACCACCCGCTCGTCGATGCGGCGGTGGAGCTCGGGGCGCGGCGGGTCGATCGCCACCAGCCGCTGCCGGTAGCGCGCCGCGCCGAAGCGGTGGGCGGCGAAGCGCTCGCTCTGGATGCGACCGCCGGCGGCCATCTCCAGGGCTCGGACGATGCGGACCAGGTCGTTGCTGCCGATGCGCCGGGCGGCCTCGGGGTCCAGGGCGGCCAGGCGGGCGTGGAGCGCCGGCCTGCCGAGGCGCGCCGCCTCCTCCTCCAGCCGCGCCCGCAGCTCCGGGTCGCGCCCCGGCCCCTCCGCGACCCCGTGGAGCAGGGCGCGGAGGTAGAGGCCGGAGCCGCCGCAGAGGATGGGAAGGCGGCCGCGCCCGGCCACCTCGGCCACAGCCCGGTCGGCGAGCGCGGCCCAGCGGGCGGCGTCCATGTGCTCCCCGGGCTCGACGAGGTCGAGGAGGTGGTGGGGCGCCTCGGCCCGCTCCGCCGCGGTGGGCTTCGCCGTCCCCACGTCGAGGCCCCGGTAGACCTGCTGCGAGTCGGCGCAGATCACCTCGCCGCCGGCGCGCCGGGCGACCTCCAGCGCGAGCCGCGTCTTCCCCGACGCGGTGGGGCCTGCGATGACGAGGACGCCGACCACGGGGGCGGCTACTTGCCGGCGGCCTCCGCGCGCTGCACCCCGAGCGCGCGCGTCACCTCGGCGAGGAGGAAGCTCTTCACGTCCTTCCCGTAGCCGCGCTCGATGCGGGCGATGACGCCGTCCCGGCGGATGATGAAGACCGAGGGGAGGGGCGAGCGCTCCCCGAGGTAGCGCCGCGCCGTCAGGTTGAAGCGGTCGGAGAGCACCGGGTAGGTGACGCGGGCCTCCTGGAACATCCTGCGGGCATCGGAGAGGGCCGGCTCCTCCCGGTCGATGTTCACCGAGAGGACGCGGAGCCCCTGGCCGTGGTAGGCGCGGTGGAGCTCCTCGAGGTAGGGCATCTCCTTCCTGCAGGGGCCGCACCAGGAGGCGAAGAAGCTGAGCAGCACCGCCCGGGCGGCGGCGTCCTCGGGCTCCTCGCCGACGAAGCGGTCGAGGCGCACCCAGTCGCGGCCGGCCGCGGCGGGGTTCATCGCCCGGAGCTGGAAGGCGGGCGCGGCCCGGCCCTCGGCGGCCTCCTCCTCGGCGGACGCGGGCGCGACCGCGAGGGCGAGGGCCAGGGCGGCTGCTCTCATCGGGCTCATTGTGCCCTAGCCGCGCCCGGGCGCGAAGCGGGCCGCGAGCGCGTCGAGCGCCACCGGCGTCTCCTCCCGGGTGGCCAGGTCCTTCAGCTTCGCCTGGCCGCTCGCGATCTCGTTCCCGCCCAGCACCACCGCGTAGAGCGCGCCGACGCGCTCGGCCTGCCTGAACTGGCGGGCCAGCTTGCCGCCGCGCGGGTCGAGGTCGCTCGCGACCCCGGCGCGGCGCAGCACCGTGGCGAGCCGCAGCGCCTCGGCGGCCCCGGCCTCGTCCGCCGACACGAAGAAGACCTCGGGCCGGCGCCCGGCCGGGGAACGCCCCGAGGCGGCCAGCATCATCGCCAGCCGCTCCTGCCCCAGGGCGTAGCCGATCCCCGGAACCGCCGGGCCGCCCAGCGTCTCCACCAGGCCGTCGTAGCGCCCTCCGCCCGCCACCGCCGACTGCGCCCCGAGCGCGTCGCTGGTGAACTCGTAGGCGGTGCGCACGTAGTAGTCGAGGCCGCGGACGAGGCGCCCGTCGACCTCGAAGGCCACGCCGAGCGCCTCGAGGCCGGAAACGACCGCCCGGTGGTGCGCGGCGCAGGCGGCGCAGAGCCGCTCGAGGAGCCGGGGCGCCTGCGCCAGGACCGGCTGGCAGGATTCCACCTTGCAGTCGAGGACCCGCAGCGGGTTGCGCTCCATCCGGTCGTTGCAGTCGTCGCACAGCGAGCCCTTTCGCTCGCGGAGCCAGGCCCGCAGGTCCTCGAGGTAGGGGGGGCGGCAGAGGGCGTCGCCCACGGAGTTCAGCCGCAGGACCGCTCGCACCCCGAGGCGGCCGAGGTAGTCGTCGAGCATGGCGACCTGCTCGACGTCGATGGCCGGCTCGGCGACGCCGAAGGCCTCGCAGCCGATCTGGTGGAATTGCCGGTAGCGCCCCTTCTGCGGCCGCTCGCGGCGGAACATGGGCCCGACGTAGAACCACTTCTGCGGGCCCTCGAGGTGGCAGCCGTGCTCCACGAAGGCGCGCACCGCGCCGGCGGTGCCCTCGGGGCGCAGGCAGAGCAGCTCCTCGCCCTTGTCCTCGAAGGAGTACATCTCCTTCCTCACGATGTCGCTGTCGGCGCCCACGCCGCGGGCGAAGAGCGCGGCCTGCTCCACCGCCGGCGTGCGGATCTCCCGGTACCCGTGGAGGGCGAAGACCTCGCGGGCCGCGGCCTCCATCTCCTGCCAGCGACCGACCTCGGCCGGGAGGATGTCGTTCATGCCCTTGACGCCGGGGATCTTCATGCGCGGGCGGGTTCTAGCACGGCCGCCGGAGCGGCGGCGACGCCGATCGCCTCCCCCACCCGCACCCGCGCCCCGGGCACGAGCGCGGGCGACAGCGCGACGCGCCCGGGCTCGAAGAGCAGGATCACCGTCGACCCCATCTCGAAGCAGCCGAGCTCCGCACCCTTGGCCACGGGGATCGCCTTCCGGTAATCGCGCCGCGCCGCCGGGCCCCCGGCGTTGCTCACCGGCACCGCGTCGTCGTAGTACGCCCGGATGCGGCCCACGTTGGTGGCGCCGACCGCCACGGCGGCGCAGGCGCCGAGCGGCGTGTCCAGGACCGTGACCAGGCGCTCGTTGACGGCGAAGAGCCGGCGCACGGTGCGCACCGAGGCCGGGTTCACCGGCCAGAGCGCGCCGGGAACGTAGCGCCACCCGGTCACGGTCCCCCCGAGCGGGAAGTGGATGCGGTGGTAGTCGCGCGGCGAGAGGTAGAGCGTCGCGAAGGCGCCGCCCTCCAGGCGGCGGGCCAGCGCCTCGTCGGCGAGGAGGTCGGCGGCGGCGTAGTCGAGGCCCTTCGCCTGCACCAGGCGGCCGGCGGCGGCGATCCCCGCCTCGGAGACCACCCCGTCCACGGGCGAGACGACGGCGTCCGCCCCGGCCGCCACCGGCCTGCGCCCGGGAAGGAGCGGCCGGGTGAAGAACTCGGCGAAGGTGCGGTAGCTCTCGAGCGGCGGGCACTCGGAGAGGTCCACCCGGTAGCGCCTGGCGAAGGCGCGCATCGCGACCCGCAGCAGGCGGGGCGGAAACCGGGCGCGCGTCGCCGCGCCGACGAGGCGCGAGAGGGCGTGCTTGGGCAGGAGCGAGAGCGCGCCGATGAGGAGGCGGTCGTTCACCGCGCCGCACCGGCGGCGGGCTGGCCTCCCGGCGGCGCGGGAGCCGGCGGCGAGGCCGGGGCCGCGGGCGCGCCGGGGGCTCCCGGGGCCGGCGCGCCGGCCTTCCCCGGCGGCGCGGCGGCGGGCGGCGGCTCGGCCCACTTCACCTGCGCGCCGGGCGGCAGCGGCCGCGGCTTCCCGTCGGGTCCGACGTACCCCAGGGACCCGTCCGGCAGCCGGACGCCCCGGATCTTCTCGGTCACGGTCTGCGCCTTCCCCTCCGCCGACTCGCGCACCGAGACCAGCTTGCCTCCCGAGAAGAGGACGACGCGCCCGACCTCGGCCGGGTTCGCGGCGCGGCAGGCCTCGTCGTCCCTGAGCGCCCAGGCCTCGCCCGCGACCGAGCCGCCGCCCTCCTGTCCGATGCGGGCCGCCGAGCGCGGCTCGAAGCAGCCGCCGTGCGCCTTCCGGAAATCGTCCAGCTCGGTGCCGGCGGCGAGCTGCGACGGCGCCCGCGGCTCGGGCTCCGGAGTCGCGGCCGCCTCGCCCGCTGCCTCCGCCGCCGTTCCCCCGCCCGGCGGCAGCGCCCCGGCGCCGGGCCCGGCGCCCTCCACCAGCCGCCGGCGGCGCGCCCGCTCCTCCGCGAGCGCCTGGCGCTCGTCGAGGATCCGC
>DATBLK010000317.1:0-4086 GCA_036555405.1 Anaeromyxobacteraceae bacterium | reverse complement strand
CCGCCGCGGCGAGGTTCAGGCTGCGCGCGCCCGGCACGACCGGCAGGCCCAGGCAGCGCTCCGGGTGGGCGGCGAGGAGCGCCGGCGGCAGGCCGAGCTGCTCCTGGCCGAAGACGAGGAAGTCCCCCGCAGCGTAGCTCGCCGAGAGCGCGCTGCGGCCGGCCCGGGCGGTGAAGAGGTGCAGCGCCCCGGCCCCTCGGCCCAGGGCCCGCGCCTCGAAGTCGCGCCAGTCGTGGTAGAGGTGGGGCTCGACGTCGTTCCAGTAGTCGAGCCCGGCGCGCCGCAGCGCCTTGTCGGTGAGGTCGAAGCCCAGCGGGCCGACGAGGTGGAGCCCGGAGCCGGTGACGGCGCAGGTGCGGGCGACGTTGCCGACGTTGGGTGGGATCTGCGGCGCCACGAGCACGACCTGGAGCCGGGGGCCGGGAGGCGTGAGCGCGGGCATGGCGGGGATCGGCATCGTCAGCAATCCTCGGGCGCGGCGCAACCGGCGCCACCCCGGAACCGCCGGCGCCCTGGCGCGCCTCCTCGGCGGCGACGGCCTGCTCCTCGACGCGGCCACCCCGGAGGCGCTCGCCCTGGCGCTGCAGCGGATCCGCGGCGCCGGCGCCGACGTCCTGGCCGTGAACGGCGGCGACGGAACCGCCCACCGCGTCCTCACGGCGCTCCCGGCCCTCTGGCCGCCGCCCCTCCCCCGCCTCCTCCACCTCCGCGGCGGCTCCATGAACACCGCCGCCGGCTCGCTGGGCGTCCGGGGGACGCCGGAGGCGGTGCTGGCGCGGGTCCTGCGCCTGCGGCGCGCCGGGGCGTCCCTCCCGGCGGTCGAGCGCGACCTCCTGGGCGTCGAGGCCGACGGCCACCCGCGCCTGGTCGGGTTCCTCTTCGGGACGGGGGCGGCCGTCGCCTTCCTCGAGGCCTGGTACGGGCGCCCCCACCCCTCGCGCCTCTCGGCGCTCCTGCTCCTGGCCCGCGCCGCCTTCTCGGCGATCGCGGGAGGCCCGCTCGCCGCGGCGCTCACCCGGCGGGAGGCGATGCGGGCGGCGGCCGACGGCGAGGACTGGCCCGCCGACGCCTTCCTGGCGGTGATGGCCGGGGCCATCCGGGAGGTGGGCTTCGGCTTCGCGCCGCTGGGCCGCTGCGACGAGCAGCCCGGCTGCTTCCACGCCGTGGGCGTCACCGGCACGGCGGCACAGCTGGCGATGCGCCTCCCCGCCGTGCGCCTCGGCCTGCCCTGGCGGCGGCCGCTGGCGGTGGACTCGGTGGCGCGCGAGCTGGTCCTCGACGCCGGCGGGCCCCTGCGCTTCACCGTGGACGGCGACCTGTACCGGGCCGAGGGCGAGGTGCGGGTGACGGCCGGACCGGTGGTCGAGGTCCTGGTGCCGTAGGCGTCAGCCGACCTCGACCCGCAGCTTGCCCGCCGCGATCGCCTTCTCGACGCGCTCCCCGGGAGCGATCTCCGTCCCCTCCCACACCACCGACCCGCGCACGATCGCGCCCGGGCGCACGACGGAGCCCTTCCCGACGACCGCCGACGGCCCCACCTCCGCGCCTGCCTCGACCCGCGCCCCCGCGCCGACGAGACAGGGCCCCCCGAGGCGCGCCCCCGCGTCCACCGCCGCCCCCTCCCCGATCCACACGCCCGGCCTCGCCTGGGTGCAGCCGGCGAACGGGTCGGCGCCGCGGAAGCGCTCGACCGGGAAGCGGCCGGAGAGGACGTCGAGGTTCGATCTCAGGTAGCTCGCCGGCGCGCCCAGGTCCGCCCAGGCCCCGCGGTCCACCACCGCGCGGACGCGGCCGTCGAGGAGACCGGGGTACACGTGCGCGTTCACGTCGCAGAGGAAGGGACGGCGCGGCACGAGGTCGAGGAGCGCCGGCGCGAGGACGTGGACGCCGGTGAAGTGCCACGCCGAGAGGCCCGCTCCCCCCCGGCCGCGCCCGGCGATGCGGCGCACCGCGAGGCCGGCGTCCACCTCCACCGCGGCGTAGCGCGCGCCCTCGGGCATGGGGGCGAGGACCATCGTCGCCAGGACGCCGGCCGCCCGGTGCGCCGCCAGCGCCGCCCCGAGGTCCGCGTCGAAGAGCACGTCGCCGTTGAGCAGGAGGATCTCCCCGGCGCCCGCCAGCCGGTCCCGCGCCTCGCGGAGCGCGCCCCCCGTCCCGGCGATGGCGGGCTCGCGCGAGACCTCGAGCTCGATCCCCAGCGCCTCGGCCGCCCGGCGGGCCGCACCCTCCATCGCCTCGGCGAGGTGGTGGGCGTTCACCACGGCGCGCCGGACGCCGGCGCCGGCGAGGAGCGCCAGCGCATACCGCACGGCGGGGAGCCCGCACACCGGGACCGCCGGCTTGGGGACGCGGTCGGTGAGCGGGCGGAGCCGGGTGCCGAGACCCGCGCACAGCACCATGCCGACCGCCTCGCCGCGCTGGCCGGTCCGGTCCATGGTAGAGCCACCCTACCAGATGTCCGCCCCGGCCCGGCTCCGGCTCGTCTACTTCCTCTACTACGGCGCGGTGGGCGCCTACCTGCCCTACTTCGCCGCCTACCTCCGGGGCCTCGGCTTCACCGGGGAGCAGATCGGGCGGTCGCAGATGGTGGGCCCGCTGGCGGCGGCGCCGGTGGCGCTCCTCTGGGCCCAGGCCGCGGACCGCCTCGGGTCGCCGGCGCGCGCCCTGCGCGCCGCCACCCTGTGGGCGCTGGTGGCCGCGGCCTTCCTTCCCTTCGCCTCCGCGCCGCTGGCGGTCGCCGGCGCGCTCCTGGCGCTCGGGCTCGGCGACCGGGCCGTGGTCCCGCTCCTCGACTCGGTGACGATGGAGCGGGCCCGCGGACCCGCCGGCTTCTCCTACGCCTCGGTGCGCCTCTTCGGCTCGCTGGGCTACGCCGCCGTCGCCGCCGCCCTGGGCGTGCTCCTGGCGCTCCGCGGAGCCCGGCCCGCCGACCCGCTCGTCCCCTGGGCCTTCGTCGCCTGCGTCGCGGGCTACGCGCTCGCCTCCCGCCGCATCCCCGACTCGCCGCCGCCCGGCGACCGCCCCCGCCTGGCCGAGGCCGCGGCGCTGGTTCGCGACCCGGCGCTGCTCCTCGTGTTCGCCGCGGTGACGGTCCACTGGGGAGCCACCGCGCCGTACCACGTGCTCCTGGGCGTCCTGGTGCGCGACCTCGGGCTCGCGCCCTGGGTCACCGGCGCCGCCATGGCCACCGGCGTCGCGGCCGAGGTGGGGGCGCTCCTCGCCTTTCCCCGCCTCGAGCAGGGGCTCCGCACCCGGGGGCTCTTCGCCCTCGCGTTCGCGGGCACGGCGGTGCGCTGGCTCCTCTGCTGGCGGGCCAGCTCGCCGGCGGCGCTCGTGGCGGTGCAGCTCCTCCACGGCCTCACCTTCGGGGTCTTCTGGGGGGCGAGCGTGCGGACCATGACCGCGCTGGTGCCGCCTCGCCTGCGGGCCACCGGGCAGGCGCTGTTCTCGGCGGTGGTGTTCAGCGGCGGGAACGCCCTGGGGTACGAGCTCGCCGGGAGGGGCTACGACCACTACGGCTCGGTGGCGCCGCTCTTCGCCTGGTCGGCGGCGGTCGAGCTCGTCCCGCTGGCGGTGGCGCTGCTCGCCTTCGGAAGGGGCCGGCTGGCGCGGTGAGGCGCGCCCGTCGGGGCCGGGCCGGCGGAAGGGCGGGACGAGGCGAGGCCTGGCTCCCGGAGCACGAGGAGGGGCGAGCGCATGGCGCCATCTTCCGGAAAGGGGCGGTGCCCATGGTACCAGGGAGGTCGAGACCGAGGTCCCGGCGCCCCACGTTCGGGCGGGCGCCCTTGGAGGCGAATGCGGGAGGCGACCAGCCCCGGCCGGTTGTCGATCGGATCGGCATTGCGGAAGCCGGCGCGGTGGCTTCCGCTCGCCCTCCCGCTCACGCTCTTTCCCGCCGCAGCCCTCGCCGAAGGAGCTCCCCACTCGGACCCGGTCGCGCCCGTCGCCCTCTGGCTCGTCGTCATCCTGCTCGCCGCCAAGCTCGGCGGGGACCTGGCCGAGCGGATCGGCCAACCTGCGGTGCTCGGCGAGCTGGTGGTGGGCGTCCTGCTCGGAAACCTGACCCTGGTCGGGTTCTCGGGGCTG
>DATBLK010000311.1:0-2266 GCA_036555405.1 Anaeromyxobacteraceae bacterium | reverse complement strand
GGCGCTCGTGCGACACCGCGCCGGAGGCCGAGGCCAGCGCCTCGCGGGCCAGCGAGAGGATGTCGAAGGGCTGGAAGTTGTCGCCGTACTCCCGGACCAGCTCGCGGACGAAGGCGCGCTGGCAGTCGGCGCAGAAGCCGGCGCCGAGCATCCCGGCGGCCACCGGGGCGTCGGGGAGGTCGAAGCAGACGCCGGCGAAGCCCGCCTCCAGCGCGCGCCGCGCGGCGCCCTCGACCCTGGCCCGGTGGCGCGGCGAGTTCAGGCAGGCGCGCGGCGCCTCCGCGGTGCCGGACGGCGTCCCGTCGGCGGCGCGGCAGGCCTCGTCGGGTGCGCCCGCCGTTCCCGCCGGGACCTCGGCGAGCGCCGCGGCCAGCAGCGCGGCCGGGAGCGGGTCGTCGGCCCGGGCGAGGAGCGGCCCGGCGCCGGCCGCGGCCGCGCGGCGCGCCGCCTCCTCCGGAAGCGCGCCGGGCGGGATGCGGTAGGGGGCGAAGCCGGGCCGTTCGCTGGACATCGGGGGACGGGTCGTCGCGGACCGCGGCACCATACGACGCACCGCCAGAGCGGGCAACGCCGCGCCCGGAGGCGCAAGCAGCCGCGTTGACCCGGTTTCCGGCCGGTGGTACGCCTTCGGGGTAGCCCGGCCGGGCGTGAGGCGGGGCGCCTGGGCGGCGCCCGCGGCGGGTTCTTCCGGAGGTGTCAATGGGCGAGTTCTTCGCCGGCGTGGCCAAGGCGTTCAAGGACGGCGGGCCGGGGATGTACCCCATCCTCGTGGCCTTCACCTTCGCCATCGCCATCCTGGTCGAGCGGATCTCGGTGCTCTACTTCAAGGCGGCCACCGACAAGGACGCCTTCCTCTCCGAGCTGAAGAGGATCATCTTCCAGGGCGACCTCGACAAGGCCATCGCCTACTGCGCCGGCCAGAAGCGCACGCCGCTCGTCAACGTCATCAAGGCCGGCCTGATGAGCGTCCCCAAGGGCGACGAGGACGTCCAGGCGGCGCTCGACGAGGCGGCACTGCGCGAGGCGCCCAAGCTCGAGCGCCGCACCGGCTACCTGGCTATGATCGGCAACGTCGCCACCCTGCTCGGGCTGCTCGGCACCATCTGGGGCCTCATCGGCGCCTTCGCCGCGGTCGCCAACGCCAACCCCGCCGACAAGGCGACGCTGCTCTCCAGCTCCATCTCCGAGGCCATGAACTGCACCGCCTTCGGGCTCGCCGTCGCCATCCCGGCGCTCGTCATCTACTCGGTCCTCCAGGGGCGGACCCAGTCGATGCTCGACGACGTGAACGAGGTCTCGGTGAGCGTCCTCAACCTGGTGGTCGCGAACCGCGACAAGATCCGGATGCCGCAGGGCCCGGTGGCGGCCGAGTAGGTCGGGCGGAGGAGCGATGGCCGGCGGCGCGATGCCCGAGGGAGGCGGCGGCAAGCGCCGGCGCAAGTCCCTCGACGCGACCATCAACGTCGTCCCCGCCATCGACCTCCTCTCCTGCTGCATCTCCTTCCTGCTCTTCACCGCCGTCTGGACCCAGATCGCGCGGCTCCAGGCGCAGCAGTTCGGCACCCCCGACGAGACCACCGCCGAGCCGGCCAAGTCGCTCACGGTGACGCTGACCATCTCCTCCCGCGGCTACAACCTCGCCACCTCGGCCGGCGCCAGCATCGAGATCCCGCCGCTGGGGCGGACGGCCGACGGCCAGCCGCAGTACGACGCCAAGGCGCTCGGCGAGCGCCTGAAGCAGCTCCGGCAGGACTACCCGGACCAGTCGGCGGTGACGGTGGCCGCCGAGGACGCGGTGATCTACCAGGACCTGGTCCACGCCATCGACGCCTGCGTCGGCGCCGGGCTCTCCGCGGTCTCGGTCACGGGCGCGGGATAGCGATGCCCATCGTCCAGCCCGGCAAGCGCCCGGCGCGCCGCCTCGCCAAGAGCCGCCTCCTGGGAGGGAAGCTGACGCGCGGCCACAAGAGCGTCAACGCCGAGCTCAACGTGGTCCCCATGGTCGACATCATGACCATGCTCGTCATCTTCCTGCTGCAGCAGTTCAGCGCCACCGGCGAGGTGCTGTACATGCAGAAGGACATCAAGCTCCCCGACGCCTACCACGGCCAGGCGATCGAGGTGGCGCCGGTGGTCGCCATCAGCGCCGAGCACGTCGTCGTCACCGGGCAGAAGGTGGCCGACGTCCGCGAGCTCGAGCAGGACCAGCTGCTCCACATCCAGCCGCTGGAGGAGCGCCTGCGCGACGAGAAGAAGCGCTGGGACT
>DATBLK010000306.1:0-8497 GCA_036555405.1 Anaeromyxobacteraceae bacterium | reverse complement strand
GCGCACCTCGCGGATGGCGCGGGAGGCCGCCGGCCGGGGCGTGAAGGTGATCGTCTGCGGCGCCGGGGCCGCCGCCCACCTCGCCGGCGCCGTGGCCGCCGAGAGCGAGCTCCCGGTGCTGGGCGTGCCCCTCGCCGCCAGCGACCTCGACGGCCTGGACGCGCTCCTCGCCACCGCGCAGATGCCGGGCGGCGTGCCGGTGGCGACCCTCGCCATCGGGAAGGCGGGCGCCCGCAACGCCGCCCTGCTGGCGGCGCGCATCCTGGCGCTCTCCGACCCGGCGGTGGCGGCGCGGGTGCGCGAGGCGCGCGTCCGCATGGCGCGCGACGTCGAGGAGAAGGACGAGGCGCTGCAGCAGAAGATCCGCTCCGGCGGCTAGTCGCCGTGGGGACCCTGGAGCGTTACCTCGCCCGCGAGATCCTGCTCCCCTTCGCCGCGGGGCTGGTCTTCCTCACCCAGGTCCTGGTGGCGATGCAGATCCTCGGGCAGGCGGGGGTGCTCTTCGGCGCCGGGGTGGGAACGCTCGAGGTGGCGCGGGTGGCGCTGGACCTCGTCCCCTACTTCATCGGCTACGTCCTGCCGGTCTCCTTCCTCCTGGGGTCGGTGGTGGGCGTGGGGCGGCTCGCCGACGACCGCGAGATCATCGCGCTGGGCTCGGCCGGCCTCTCGCCGGTGCGGCTCGTGCGCGTGCCGCTGCTCCTCGGCCTGGCGGTGGCGGCGCTGGCCCTCTTCCTCGGGCTCCGGGTCGGCCCCTGGGCCCTGCGCGACGCGCGCCTGCGCGTCAACGACCTCATCCGCCGCAATCTCGCGTCCGGCGTTCGCGGGGGCGTCTTCTACGACGAGCTCCCCGACGTCACCCTCTACGCCGAGGAGGTCCGCGGGGGCCGCTGGAGCCGGGTGCTCATCAGCGACCGGAGCGACCCGCAGGCGCCGCTCCTGGCGCTGGCGCAGCGGGGGCGGCTCGAGCCCGCCGGCGCCGGCGAGGGGCTGGAGCTGGTCCTGGAGGACGGGGAGGCCCACCGCGAGGACGTCCGCTCGGAGGAGTACGTCGGCGCCACCTACCGCCGCGCCGTCGTCACCCTGGGCGTGGGCCGGACCCTCCGCGAGCAGAACCACATCGTCGGCTACCGCGCCGAGATGACGCCGGAGCAGATCCTGCGGCGCGCCGCCGAGCACCGCGCCCTGGGCGAGGAGGAGCGGGCGCGCCGCTGGACGATGTACTTCCACCGCCGCATCGCCGAGCCGCTCTCGGTGCTGGCCTTCGCGGCGCTGGCGGTGCCGGTCGCGGCCACGCGGCGCGGCGGCCGCGCCTTCGGCTACGTCGTCACCCTGCTCTGCTTCGTCCTCTACTACGCGGTGATGCGCGTCGGCGAGGGGCTCGCCCTCCAGGGGGAGCTGCCGACCTGGCTCGGCCCGCACCTCGCCAACGTGGCCTTCGCCGCCGCCGGGGCGGCCCTGGTGGCGCTCCTGGCCCACCGCGGCCCGGAGCCGGTGCGTTGACGCTCTTCCTCCACCTGGCGCGTCGCGCCCTGGTCGCCTTCCTGGGCGCGCTGGCGGGAGTGGTCGTCCTCTTCCTGACGGTGGACTTCGCCGAGAACGCCGGCGCCTTCAAGGGGCCGGGCTGGATGGCCGCGGTCGCCGAGGTCTACCTGAACCGGGCGGCCTTCGTCGCCTGGCAGATGGCGCCGGCGGCGATGCTCATCGCCGCCGGCCTCACCGCCAGCGGCCTGCGGAAGACCCGGGAGTACACCGCGCTGCGCTCGCTGGGCCTGGGGCCGGGGCGGGTGGCGGCCCCGGTGCTGACGGTGGCGTTCCTCGCCGCCGCCGCCTTCGCCTGGATCGGCGACGCGGTGGCGGTGGAGGCCGGGGCCCGCGCCGACCGGATCCTGAGCGAGCGCTTCGACAAGGGCGCCCTGGAGCGGCGCTGGAAGGAACGCCAGAGCTGGTTCCGCGGCGCCGGCGGACGGCGCATCTACCACCTGCGCCACGCCGCCGAGGGCGGACGCTTCGAGAAGGTGACGGTCCTCGACCTCTCGCCCCGCTTCCGCGTCGAGCGCCGCATCGACGCCGAGCGGATGGTGCCGGGGGACGCGCCCGGGGAGTGGGTGCTGGAGAACGGGGCGGAGCGCCACTTCGCCGGCGACGAGGTGTCCACCGAGGCCTTCGCCTCCCGGCGCTACGCCTTCGGAGACCGCGCCGACGCCTTCGCCGTGCTCCCGGGCCGGCCCTCGTCGATGCCCGCCGGCCTCCTGGGACGCCAGATCGCGCTGCGCCGCTCTCTGGGCCTGCCGGTGGCCGAGTACGTGCTCGAGTGGCACCAGAAGTGGGCCTGGCCGGCGGCCGGCTTCACGGCCGGCCTGGTCACCCTGGCGCTGGCGCTGCGCCGCGACCGCCGCGGCCACTTCACGGCCGCCCTCGTCGAGTCGGTGGCCGTGTGCCTCGCCTTCTGGGTCCTCCACGGCGTGGCGATCTCCTTCGGGTTCTCCGGGCGCCTTCCCCCGGCGCTCGCCGCCTGGCTCGCCGACGGCCTGTTCCTCGCCGCCGGCGCGCCGGCGCTGCGGTGGCTCTCGTGACCGAGCTGCCGCGGGGCGCCGGCGGGCGGCTCGCGCTCGCCGGGCTCCTCCTCCACTCCGCCTTCCTGCCGCTCTCCATCGCCGGGATGCAGATCGGGCTCGGGGTCGCGCTCCTCGGGCTCCTCCTCCGCCGGCTGGAGGGCGCGCCCGCCTGGGCCCGGAGCCCTCTCGACCTCCCGGCCCTGGCCCTCGCCGGCGCCGCCGCGGCCTCGGTGGGCCTGGCGGCGCTCGCCGGCCTCTCGCCGGTGGGGTGGCACGAGGCGACGCTGTGGCGCAGCGTCCTCGCACCGCTGGTCGTGCTCTCGGCGGCCGAGGCGGCAGGGGAGGGCGACCCGGCGGCGACCCGCCGCTGGGGCCTGGCGGCGCTGACCACCTGGGCCGCGGCCGCGGCCATCCCCGGGCTCCTCGCCTGGCCGCAGCACTACACCGGCTTCGACCTGCTCCAGGCGATCGGCATCCGCGCCCGGCACGTCTCCGCTCCGGCGCCGTTCCTCCCCGGCCGCTTCGCCGCGGTCGGCCTCTTCACCTGGTACCAGCGGCTGGCGCACAACCTCACGCCGCCGCTCCTCGTCGCCGGGGCCGTGGCGCTGCTCGCCCCCCTGCCGCGAGCGCGGCGGGTGGTCCTCGGGGGAGCGGCGCTCCTCTCGGCCATGGCGGTGGTGCTCACCACCTCGCGGGCGGCCTGGCTGGGCCTGGCCCTCGGCGGCGCGCTGGTCCTGCTCGCCGGGGGGCCGCGGGCGCGCCGCGTCCTTCCCCTCCTCGCCGCCGCGGGTCTGGCTCTCGCCGCCGCCACGCCCTCGGTCCGCGCGCGGGTGGCGACGATCGGACTGCCCGACTTCACCGGCGACCGGCAGAAGATCTGGTCCGTCTGCGCCGCGGTGATCGGCGACCACCCGCTCACCGGCGTGGGCTTCGGGGCCTTCCCGAAGCGCAGCCTGCCCTACTGGGAGCGGATGGCTCCCGACTGGATCCTGCGCACCTGGTGCCACGACGCCTTCCTCTCGGCGTGGGCCGAGGGCGGGCCGCTCCTGGCCGCGGCGCTCGTCGCCTGGCTGGCGCTCCTCGCCCGCGCGGCGCTGCGCTGGCGCCGCGGCGGCGGGACCGGCGGCGCCGCCGGCGCCGGGGCGGTGGGGGCGGTCGCCGCCTTCGCGGTCGCCGCCCTCTTCCACGACGTGCTCCACGCCAGCGAGGGGATGTACGGGCTCGGCTTCGCCCTCGGCGTCGCAGCGGCGCTGGCGCGGGCGGAGCGGCCGGCGGAGGACGACCGGGCGCCGCCGGCGAGCGCCGGGTAGGACGGGGGGCTCGTCCCGGCCGAGGGTGCGGCCGCGCTCAGCGGCGCCGGGCCCGCGGGCGGTCCGCAATCTCCCGGTAGAGCGCCAGCGTGGCCTCGGCGGTGGCCTCCCAGCGGAAACGGCGGGCGCGCGCCCGGGCCTTCTCGACGAGGCGCTGCGAGCCCTCCCGGTCGTCGAGGGCGGTGGCGATCGCGCGGGCGATCTCGGCGGGACGGTCGGGCGGCGCGTAGCGGACGGCGTCGCCTCCGACCTCCCGCAGCGCCGCGATGTCGCTCGCCACCGCCCGTGCGCCGGCGGCCATCGCCTCGGCCAGGGGGAGGCCGAAGCCCTCGTAGAGGGAGGGGAGCACGAAGCACGCGGCGCCGGCGTAGCGCTCGGCGAGCTCCCGGTCGGGCAGGGAGCCGACGAGCCGGACGTGCGGCGCCAGCTCGCCCAGCGGCAGGGACGCCGCCCAGCCGCGGCGGCCGGCCACGACCAGCTCGAGGTCGCGCCCTTCCCGGCGCAGGAGCCGGAAGGCCTCGAGGAGCGCGGGGAGGTTCTTCCGCGGCTCGATGGTGCCCACGGCGAGGAGGTAGGGGGTGCGAGGCCCGGGCGCCGGCCGCGCCTCGAAGAAGAGCGGGTCGACCCCGTTCCGCGTCACCCGGATGCGGTCGAGCGGGACGCCGGCGGCGGAGGCGAGGTCCTGGCGCGCCGCCTCGGAGACGGTGATCACCGCCTCGGCGCGCCGCAGCGCCTGCGCGAAGAGCGGAAGGTAGTAGACCCGCATCCCGGTGGACATCGCGTCGGGGTGGAGCCAGGGGGTGGCGTCGTGCACGGTGAGCAGCGAGCGGCCGCGCCAGAGCGGCGGCGTGGGGAAGGCGAGCGAGTGGAGGAGGTCGACCCGGGCGCGAGCCGCGGCCAGCGGTAGCCAGAGCTGCTCGGTCGCCATCCGGCGGCGGAACGGGGAAGCGCGCTGCTCCACCGGCAGCGCCCGGAGCGCCTCGGGCGTCCCCGTCCGGGTGAAGAGCACGATCTCGCCGGGCGCGAGGCGGGCGAGCTGCGCCAGGAGGGAGAGGGCGTACCGCTCCACGCCGGTGAGCCGGTCGGGGCGGACCAGGGTGGCGTCGATGCCGATGCGCAAGGGCGCAGCCGAGAGCTGCCCTCCTTCCGTTTCTCCCGCCCCGGACGGGCGAGTGATAGCACGCCCGGGGTCGCCGGCGGGACGCTTCCGCGGTTGCCCGCCCCCCCGGCCTGCCCTAGTGTCTCGCGCGGTGCGCCCGGCCCGGGCCGGCTCACGACGGAGACCGCGTGGACCCTGGCTGGAGCGCCGCCGACCGGACCTGGCGAAGGTGGGACCGGGTGGTCTGGGTGGTCCGCAAGCGCGGCCTCGCCGGAGCGGCCCGGAAGGCGGGGCGCCTGCTGGCGCGGGCGCTGGGCCGGCCCGAGCCCGGGGCCGGCCGCGACGCCGGCGAGCGCTACCGGCTGTGGATCGCGCGCCGGGCGCCATCCCCCTGGGCGGCCGCGGCCGATCGCATCCGGGCGCGCAGGCTGGCGCCGCGCCCGCGGATCTCGCTGCTGTGTCAGGCGTCGAGCGGGGACGCCCCCGCCCTCGCGTCGTCGCTCGCCTCCCTCCGGGCCCAGGTCTACGGCGACTGGGAGCTGATCCTGGCGCTCCGCGACGGCGTGGCGCCGGAGCGGGAGGCCGCGCTCCTGGGGCCAGCGGGCCCCGGCGGTCGCGTCCGGATCGCGCGCCCGGCCGCGGGAGCCGGGCCATCGGGGGCCCTGGCGCGGGCCGCCGCGGCAGCCGCCGGCGACCTCGTCGCGGTCCTCGACGCCGGCGACCGCCTCCCCGCCGGCGCGCTCCTCCGGGTGGCGGCGGCGTTCGCGGCCGACCCGGAGCTCGATCTCCTGTACACCGACGAGGATCGCCTGGACGCGCGGGGGCGCCGGGCGGACCCGTTCTTCAAGCCTGACTGGTCGCCCGAGCTCGCCCTGTCGGCGAACTACCTCGGCCGCCTGTGCGTGGCGCGGCGAGCGGTGGCGGCGGAGGCGGGCGCCTTCGGGGGAGACGGCGGCGGAGGAGAGGACTACGACCTGGCGCTGCGCGTCGCCGAGCGGGCGCGGCGCGTCGCCCACGTTCCGGAGATCCTCTGCCACCGGGGCGGAGCCGCGCCGCCCGGGCGGGAGCGCGGCGAGGAGGCGGCGCTCGCCGCCGCCCTCGCCCGCCGCGGGATCGGCGGCTCCGTCGAGGCACAGGGGGCGGGGCGGTTCCGTGTCCGACACGCGCTGCGGGGCTCCCCGCTGGTGACGGTGGTCGTCCCGACGCGCGACGGCGTGGATCTGCTGCGGACCTGCATCGCGGGCGTCCTGGGCCGGAGCAGCTACCGGAACCTCGAGGTCCTGGTGGTCGACAACCGCAGCGAGAGGCCCGAGACGCTGGAGTACCTCCGCTCCCTCCCCGCCCCACACCGCGTCCTGCCCCATCCCGACGCCTTCAACTGGTCGGCGATCAACAACCGGGCGGCGAGGGAGGCGAGGGGCGACCACCTGATCTTCCTCAACAACGACACCGAGGTGGTGTCGCCCGACTGGGTCGAGGCCATGCTCGGGCACGCGCAGCAGGACGGCGTGGGGGCCGTCGGCGCGCGCCTCCTCTACCCGGACGGCACCGTGCAGCACGCGGGGGTCGTCGTCGGCATCGGCGGCTTCGCCGATCACGCCTTCCGCCACTTCCCGGCAGCCGAGCCGGGCCACGGGAATCTCGCGCTGCTGGCCCGCAACTGCAGCGCGGTGACCGGGGCCTGCATGATGGTCCCGCGCGCGGTCTTCGAGCGCATGGGCGGCTTCGACGAGCGGTTCGGGGTGGCCTTCAACGACGTCGACTTCTGCCTGCGCCTGGGGGAGGCGGGGCTCCGCGTGGTCTACACGCCCCACGCCGTCCTGTTTCACCACGAGTCCGCCAGCCGGGGGCCGCTCCACCCGCGGTCCGAGTACGTGAGGATCCGGCGGCGCTGGGGGCGGGTGCTGGCGCGGGGCGACCCCTACTACAACCCCAACCTCACCATCGACCGCCTGGACTACGGGGTCGACCTCTGACTCCGCACCCCACTGACCGGGGCGGCGCCGCTCGGGGGGCGGTGCTTGCGGAACACCCCGTGGAGGAATCCGAAGACGACGACCTCCGCCCCCGCGGCGACGAGCAGCATTCCGAGGACGCTGCGGCGGGGCTCGAGCAGCGGGCCGAAGTGCCCGCGGAGCCAGATCGCGAGCACCGCGACCTCGAGCGCCAGGCCGGCGGCGACGAGGACGCCGCCGAGCAGCAGGCTGCGCCCGAAGGTGAGCCAGTCGGAGAGCAGGGAGGCCAGCCGGTTCCGGCGCACCACCAGGCCGCCGACGCCGTCGCGGACCAGGATGGCGCCCATGAGGCAATGCGCACCCACCAGCACGAGGGCGCCGCCGTAGAAGAGGTAGTGGAAGTCGAAGAGCCGGCCGAAGAGGACCCGGGGCCCGAACGCCACCGGCAGGGCGAGCGCCAGGCCGAGGAACAGCGCCGCCAGGCCCGGGGCGAAGAGGAGCTGATCCGGCGCGTGGAGGAGCATGAACTCGAGGTGGCGCCAGCCGTCCCGCCAGCGCCGCAGGTGCGGGCGCCGCCCGCGCCGGTCGGGGTGGAGCGTGACCGGGACCTCCCGGATCGAGAAGCCGTGGAGCGCCGCCTTGATGACCAGCTCCGAGGCGAGCTCCATCCCCTCGGCGCGGAGGTCGAGACGCCGGTACGCCTCGCGGGTGAGGCCGCGCATGCCGCAGTTGATGTCGCGGATCCTGGTGCCGAAGAGCCGGTTCACGACGAAGGTGAGGGCCGGGGTTCCGAGGTGGCGGTTCAGCCAGGGGTTGGCGCCCGGGAGGACGCGGCCCGGCGGGAGCCGGGTTCCCATGACCAGGTCCGCTCCGGCGCGGAGCTCGGCGACGAAGGCGTCGATCTCCTCGAGGTCGTAGCTGGCGTCGGCGTCGGCGATGACGATGAGCCGGCCGCGCGCCTCCGACATCCCTTGGCGCAGCGCGCTGCCGTACCCGCGGACGGCGGCGCTGGTGACGCGGGCCCCGGAGCGCCGGGCGACCTCGGGGGAACCGTCGCTGGAGCCGTTGTCGCTGACCAGGACCTCGCCGCGCAGGCCCAGGCGGCCGATGGCGCGGAGGCCGGTCTCCACGACCCCGGCCAGCGACCGGGCCTCGTTCAGCGAGGGGACGACGATGGTGAGCTCGAGGAGCTCGCCTTCCGTGCTTTCCGGTGGTCGGGCGGCGTCGTCCACGGGTTCTGGCAAGGTGCAGGCTCACGCCTCGAGCGGGGTATGCTACGCAGATGACGCCCTTGCGCGCGCTGGTCATCATCCCGGCGTTCAACGAGGACCGCAACCTGCCGGGCGTCATCGCCGCACTCCGCGCAGAGGCGCCCTCCTGGGATCTGTGCGTCGTCGACGACGGCTCCACCGACCGGACCGCCGCGGTCGCCCGGGGGGAGGGCGCGTCCGTCCTCAGGTGCCCCGTGAACCTCGGCATCGGCGGGGCCGTCCAGCTCGGCTACCTCTGGGGCCGCGAGCGAGGGTACGAGGTGGCGGCCCAGGTCGACGGCGACGGGCAGCACGACCCGCGGTACCT
>DATBLK010000297.1:0-7793 GCA_036555405.1 Anaeromyxobacteraceae bacterium | reverse complement strand
GCCTGGGCGTCGACGCCGGCCCGCACGCCATTGCCCTGACCGAGGACGACTCCCGCCTCGTGGTCGTCGACTACTTCCTCGACCAGGACGGGTTCGGCAAGGTCCACTTCGAGGGAGACCACCGGATCCACGTGATCAAGGTCGGGCGCCGCGCCCTGGCGCTCGACACCCGCTTCCAGCTCGACTTCGACGAGGTGTTCGGCTTCCCGGTCCGGCCCCACGGGATCGCGATGAAGTAGGGGGCTAGGCGAGGGAATCCGCCAGGAGGAGGCGCGCCTTCTCCCAGTCCCGGCGCACCGTCCTCTCGGCGACGTCGAGGACGGTCGAGATCTCGGACTCGGTGAAGCCCGCGAAGTAGCGGAGCTCGACCACCTGGGCCATGCGCGGCTCGAGCTTCCCCAGGTCGTCCAGGGCCTCGTGCACGCGGAGGATCTGCTCGGCGGCCGCGACCGCGCCCTCGGCCGCGGCGACGGCGGTGCGCTGGCGGGCCGGCCGGTCACCCCCGCGGCGCTCGGCGCGGCTGCGGCGGGCGAAGTCGACGATCACGGCCCGCATGGCGCGGCCGGCGTAGCGCATGAAGTGGGCGCGGTCCTCGAGGCGGACCCGGCTGGTACGGACGAAGCGCAGGTACCACTCGTGGACGAGCGAGCTCGTGTCGAGGAGCGTGCTCCGCCCGCTGGCCCGGAGCCGGGCGCGAGCCAGCCGGCGCAGCGCGGGGTAGGTGGCCGCGAAGAGGGCCTCGGCCGCCCCGGAGTCTCCCGCCTGGGCCCGCCGGATGAGGCCGGTGAGGTCCGGGCCTTCGCGCATGGAGGACCCGATAACCGTGAGTTGACCGCCTCGCACGGAGGGCGCACCCGGGCGGGTCCATTGCCTGGGCTCCCGGGCTCGCTCCGCCCGTACGCCCGGGCGAGGAGGAGAAGCCTCGCTTGAACCCGGCCGGGGTTCGGTGGAGAGTGCCGAGAACGCGCCGAGGTGCAGCGGGCCGCCGACTCCCTGCCCGGAGCGGGGCAGCCAGCGCTGGGGTCGGGCGCGACGGGGGAGGCAGCATGCCGGAAACGCGAAACCCACTCGTCGCCGACCGAGTCGTGGACCTGGTCCTCTACGAGGCGCTGGGCGTCGAGTCGCTCTGCCGGCTGCCCCACTTCGCCGACCACTCCCGCGAGACCTTCGACCTCTTCCTCAAGTCGGCGCGGCGCCTGGCGCGGGAGGTCCTCTTTCCCAGCTACCGGGCCACCGACCAGGAGCCGGCGGCCCTCCAGGGCGAGTCGGTCCGCGTCCACCCGGCGCTGAAGGAGATCTACCCCCGCCTGGTGGGCCTGGGCCTGCTGGCGGCGAGCTCGCCCGCCGAGGCGGGCGGCCAGCAGCTCCCCCACACCGTCGCCGCCGCCGCCGAGCTCTACCTCATGGCCGGGAACCTGTCGGCCGTCGGCTTCGCCGGCCTCACCGCCGGCGCGGCGCGCCTCCTGGAGTCCTTCGGCGACGCCGAGCTGCAGCGCCTCTTCCGCGAGCCCATGATCCGCGGAGATTGGACCGGGACCATGGCGCTCACCGAGCCGCAGGCCGGATCGAGCCTGGCCGACGTCCGCACCCGGGCGCGGCGCGCTCCGGACGGCCGGTGGCTCCTCGACGGCGCCAAGATCTTCATCTCCGGCGGAGACCACGACCTGGCCGAGAACGTCGTCCACCTGGCGCTGGCGCGCGCCGAGGGGGCGCCCGCGGGCGTGCGCGGCCTCTCGCTCTTCGCGGTGCCCAAGCTCCGGCCCGAGGGCGGGCGGCTCGTCGGGAACGACGTGCGCGTCACCGGCCTCATCCACAAGGTCGGCTGGCGCGGTCTCCCCAGCGTGGCGCTCGCCTTCGGCGAGCAGGGCGACTGCCGCGGCTGGCTGGTGGGAGAGGAGGGCCGCGGGCTGGCCCACATGTTCCAGATGATGAACGGCGCCCGCATCATGGTGGGGTGCCACGCCGTGGCCACCGCCTCGGTCGCCTACCACGAGGCGCTGGCCTACGCGCAGGAGCGGCCCCAGGGCCGGCCCCTGGCGTCGCGCGACCCGGAGCGGCCCCAGGTTCCCATCGTCGAGCACGCCGACGTGCGCCGGATGCTGCTGCGGCAGAAGTCGATCGTCGAGGGCGGCATCGGGCTGGTCCTCATGTCCGCGCTCCAGGCGGACCTCGCCGAGCACGCCGAGGGCGAGGGGGAGCGGAGGCGGGCGCGGCTCCTCCTGGACCTCCTCACGCCGGTGGCGAAGACCTGGCCCGCCGAGGCGGGCTTCGAGTCGAACGCCCTGGCGATCCAGGTGCACGGCGGCTACGGCTACTCCACCGAGTACCTGCCCGAGTCGTGGCTCCGCGACCAGAAGCTCAACACCATCCACGAGGGGACGAGCGGCATCCAGGGGCTCGACCTCCTGGGCCGCAAGGCGATCGCGGGGCAGGGCGAGGCGCTGCGCGCGCTCCTCGAGGAGATCGCCAAGGCCGCGGGGCGGGCGCGACTCGCCGGCGTCGACCCGGCCTTCGGGGAGGCGATGTCGGCGGCCGGGCGGCGCATCGCCGAGGTGACGATGAAGCTCGGCATGAAGGGCGCCGGCGGCGACGTCGATGGGATGCTGCGCCACTCGACCGACTACCTGCGCGCCTTCTCGCTCCTCGCCGTGGGCTGGATCTGGCTCCTCCTCGCCGCCGCGGCGAGGGAGGGGATGGCCCGCGACCCGGCGTCGGCCGGCTGGCGCGAGGGGACCCTGCGGGCCGCGGCGCACTTCTTCGCCACCGACCTCCCCCTCCTCGAGCCCATCGCCGCGCTCTGCGCCTCGGGCGAGGAGTCGTTCGCGGGGATGAGGGTGGAGTGGTTCTAGCCGGCGCGGGGAGAGGGAACCTCCCTACAGGTCGTCCGGCAGCTTGAAGGGCGGGACCCTCCGCCCGTCCACGTCCGTGAACCCGTACTTGCGGGCCAGGTCGCCCACCGCCAGCGTCTGGCCGGTGAGCCGGATGACCTTCGGGTCGGCGACCAGGCTCGCCACCGCCCGGCCCACGTACTCGGTCGACTCGGTGGGCCCGAGGTCGAAGGGGGCGCGAGCGTGCGCCGCCATGACTCGCTCGGTCCGCATGAAGCCCGGCAGGAGCGCCACCGCGGCGACGCCGCGGGAGAGGAGCTCGCGCCCCGCGCCCATCGCCATCCGGGAGACCGCCGCCTTGGCGACGTCGTAGTAGAGGCTCCCCAGGTAGCGGCCGCGGTCTCCGGCGGCGGTGAAGACGAGGAGGCCGCGCCCCCGCCGGACCATCAGCGGCGCCGCGAAGAAGGCGGTGGCGAGCTGGGCCCGGACGCCGGCGGTCATCATCCCGTCCCAGCGGCGCAGCGACTGCTCCCAGAAGGGCGCGTCGAAGCGGGTGCCGTCGTCGAAGGCCTCGCCGAAGTAGTGCTCGTAGCCGCCCCAGGCGTTGGCGACGACGAGGTCGAGCCGCCGCTCCGCGCGCCGGACGCGCGCGAAGAGCGCCTCGGTCTCGCGATCGCTCGTGTGGTCGACCCGGACCGGGACGCCACGCCCGCCGCGGGCCGCGACCTCGTCGGCCGTGTCCTCGACGGATCCGGGGAGGTCGTCGACCGAGCGCTCGCCGCGCGCGGTGCGGCCGGTGACGTACACGGTCGCGCCGCACTCGCCCAGCACCAGCGCGATGCCCCGGCCCGCGCCGCGGCTCGCGCCGGTGACCACGGCGACGAGCCCGGCCAGGCGAGGCGGTTTCCAGCGCGGGCGGGCGCGGCGAGCCGGCGGCGCGGTGGGCGGGGGCGGGGGCAGGGCGCGGCCTCGGGCCACGCCTCGAGGCTATCCTGCTTCCGCGGTCCGGGCAGGGCCCCGCCGGCGCCAGGGCACCCCCGGCGGTCCGTGGACGCCGGGGCCCGGTGGGGATAGGGGGTGGCCGTGGGATCCCCGCGCCGCGACGTCGCCCTCCTCTTCGCCACGCGCGCGCTCCGTCTCTTCGGCTTCGGGCTGCTCTCGGTGACGCTGGCGCTGCACCTCGGCGCGGCCGGCCTCTCCGAGGCGCGCATCGGGCTCCTCTTCTCGCTCACGCTCGCGGGCGACACCGCCATCTCGCTCCTCCTCACCACCCGCGCCGATCGGGCCGGGAGGCGGCGCACGCTGCGGGTGGGCGCGGCGCTCATGGTCCTGGCGGGCGCGGTGTTCGCCGCCTCGGACTCCTTCCTCCTCCTCCTCCTCGCCGCGACGCTCGGCGTCGTGAGCCCGGCGGGGGGGGAGGTGGGCCCCTTCCTGGCGGTGGAGCAGGCGGCGCTGACCGAGGCGCTGCCCGACGCGGAGCGCACCCGCGTCTTCGCCTGGTACACGCTCGCCGGCTCGCTCGCGACCGCGACCGGCGCCCTCGCCGGCGGGGCCCTGGCGTCGGGGCTGCAGGGCGCCGGTCTCGCCCCGCTCGCCGCCTACCGCTGGCTGGCGGTGGGCTACGGAGGCGTGGGCGCGGCGCTCTTCCTCGCCTTCGGCCGGGTCTCGGCGTCGGTGGAGGTGGGCGGCGGGCTGCGCCCCGCCTTCCTCGCGCCCGGGCTCGGCATCGCCAGGTCTCGCGGGGTGGTGGCGCGGCTCGCGGGGCTCTTCGCGGTGGACGCCTTCGCCGGCGGCTTCATCGTCCAGAGCCTCCTCGCCTGGTGGCTCCACCGCCGCTTCGGCGCCGACGAGGCGCTCCTGGGGGCGCTCTTCTTCGGCGCCAACGCGCTCGCCGGCTTCTCGGCGCTGGCGGCGAGCGCGCTGGCGCGCCGCTTCGGCCTCGTGAACACCATGGTGTTCACGCACCTGCCCTCGAACGTCCTGCTCCTGCTCGTGCCCCTGGCCCCGACGTTCGGCTGGGCGGTGGGGCTCCTCCTCCTGCGCTTCTCCATCTCGCAGATGGACGTGCCCACCCGCCAGTCGTATCTCATGGCGGTGGTCGACCCCGCGGAGCGCTCCGCCGCCGCGGGCGTCGCCGGCGTGGCCCGCACCGTCGGCGCTGCGCTGGCGCCGGTCCTCGCCGGGCCGCTCTACGCCAGCGCCGCGCTCTCCGGCGTCCCCTTCTTCCTCTGCGGGGGCCTGAAGATCGCCTACGACCTCGCGCTCTGGCGAGGCTTCAGCGCCCTCCGGCCGGCGGAGGAGCGAAGGGGCTGAAGGCGCTCGCCGTCCGCGCCCGGTGGCCCTCTCCCCGGTCCCGGCCGGGGAGGGGGCGACTCGCCGACCACGACTTCACTCGCGGGTGAGGGGCGGATCTCGCCCGGTCAGTGCTTCAGCGCCCCGTGCTGCTGCTCCTCCTCGAAGCCGTGGGCGACGAGGAAGTGGTAGACGACCTCGGGCTCCCCCGGGCCGCCGACGAGCTCGAAGAGGTACTGGCCCGGCTCCTCGGCCTCGGGGTCGGGCGTCGCCTGCACGAAGAGGACGTCGCGGACGTCGAGCGCCATCTCGCCGACGAGGAGCTTTCCCCAGACGAGCTGCACCGAGGGGTTGCGCTGCTCGTCCTCCTCGAGGTGCCAGTGGAAGTCCTCCTGGTCGTGGAGCCAGGTGTCGCCGGTGCCGGCGCGCACGATGCAGTTGGCGTGGTGCTTGAGCCAGCGCCAGAAGCGGTCGAAGGGGAGGGTGGTGCCGGCCTGGACCTGGACGCTCATCGCCCGGGGATGATACCCGGGCGACGGGCGGAGCGCCGCCCCTTCCCGGCGGCGGCGCGGCCGTGCTACTGCCTCCCCGTGAAGCTCGACGACAGGGCGCGGGCGGCGCTCGAGGCGGTGCGGCGCCAGGCGGCCAGGCTCCGCTTCGCCGTGGAGCGCCCCTGCGGCGCCGAGCGGGCGCGCCTCTCGGTGTACTACGCCGGGGCCGGCTACCGGGGCGCGGCCGGGAGCGAGGAATTCCGCCTCGGGCTCGCCTACTCGGCGGACCCGGCGCCCCTGGAGGCGCTGCGCGACGCGCTCGAGGCCGAGGAGCGGGCGCGGGCGGGCGCGGCGCCCCCCGCGTGAGGGGCGCGGCGAGGCCGAGGGAGGGCGTCGATGGTGCGGTCGTCAGCGGACGCGAGCCGGCGGGCCGTTGCCCCTGCCCGTTCGCGGACGCGCCTCCCCGCCCTCGCCGCGCTCCTCCTCGCCGCGGGCTGCAAGGCGCCCGGGGGCGCCCCCGCCGCCCAGCCGCCCCCGGGCCCGGTCGCCTTCGCCGACGTGGCGACCGGCCTCGGGCAGGCGACCGACCTCGCCTTCCTGCCCGACGGCAGGATGGTGATCGTCGAGAAGGGAGGGGCGGTGAAGCTCCGCGCCGCCGGCGGCGCGATCTCGACCGCCGGCTCGTTCCCGGTGGACACCCGGAGCGAGAAGGGGCTCCTCGGCGTGGCCGTCGACCCCGGCCACGCGTCGAGCCGGCGGATCTTCTTCTACTACTCGCTGTCCGACGCCGCCGGAGGGACGGACCTCGACCGGCACCGGGTGGTCGCGGCGACGCTCGGCGCCGCCGGCACCCTCGACGCGGGGAGCGAGCGGGTGCTCCTGCGCGGGCTCCGGGGCCCGGCGAACCACGACGGCGGCGCCCTCGCCGTCGGGCCCGACGGGAACCTCTACGTGGGCGTGGGCGACACCGGATGCAACTCGGGGCGTGAGCCGGAGCCGCCGCGGCCGCCCACGAACTACTTCGCGACCTGTCTCGGCAACGGGAACGGAAAGGTCCTCCGCATCGGCCTCGACGGGCGGATCCCCGCCGACAACCCCCTGGCCTCCGTGGCCCGGGCGACCGCCTGCGGCGCCACGTGCGGGACGCCGCCCGCCGGCACCGCGGCGCCGCGCGCCGACGTCTGGGCCTGGGGGTTCCGCAACCCCTGGCGCATCGCCTTCGACCCGCGGACCGGGCTCCTCTGGGTGGGCGACGTCGGCGAGGTCACCTACGAGGAGATCACCGTGGCCCGGGCCGGGAGGCACCACGGCTGGCCCTGGCGCGAGGGCGGCCGCGGCTGGCCGGTCTCGAAGTGCCGCGAGACCGTGCCCGACGCCGGCGACTGCGTCGAGCCGATCTACTTCTGCCGCCACGGGTCGGCCGCCGACGGGATCGACGGCGACTGCCAGTCGATCACCGGCGGCGCCTTCGTCGACGGGCCGGCCTGGCCCGCCGCCTGGCAGGGGCACTACCTCTTCGCCGACAACGCCAACGGGCGGGTCTGGTCGCTCCGGCTCACCGCCGACCGGGGGGGCGTGGTGGCGGGGTCGCGGCGCGAGGTCGGGACCATCCGCGGCTCGCCGGTCTCGATCCGCCCCGGCCCGGACGGGCTGCTCTACGTGGCGGTGCTCTCGGGGCGGGTGGTGCGGATCGGGCCGGGGCCGTGAGAGAGCTTCACCTTGAGCGACTCGACCACCGCCCTGGCGATGTCGTCCTGCACCGCGAAGATCCCGGTGAGCTCGCAGCCGTACCAGCTCAAGTCGAGGACCTACAGCACCACGCTGCCCGGCGCCCCGGACGGCGAGTACGTGGTCATCCAGTATCAGACGTCCTTCGCGAACAAGAAGGCGTCGGTGGAGACGGTGACGCCCATGCGCGAGAAGGACGGCCGCTGGCGGGTGTCGGGTTACTTCATCCGCCGAACGCGCGGCGGCGTGGCGGCGTCAGGTCGCGCCAGTCGCGCCTGCGTCGCGTCCGAGCGGGCGCGTGGCCACGGAGCGTGGATGTCGGGGTCGCGTGTGATACTGAACCGATGATCAGGTCACACGCCCGCGACCTCGCCGCCCGGCTCGCCGACCTGCTCCGGCGCGAGCAGTCTGCGATGGCCGACTTCCTCCTCGCCCTCGCCGATTTCGACCGCAG
>DATBLK010000290.1:0-8800 GCA_036555405.1 Anaeromyxobacteraceae bacterium | reverse complement strand
CGCCGGAGCCGCTCCAGCTCCACCTGCTTCCCGTCGGGCCCCTGGATCAGGCGGGCGATGGAGACCACCGCGGCGCGGGCGTCCCGGTCGGCCTCGCCGAAGACGAAGGGGGCGTCGGGCACGAAGAGGTCGACGTCGGTGAGGCCGATGATGGGAACCGCCCCGGAGGCGCCGGGGCCGCGCGCCAGCGCCAGCCGCCGGAGGATGGCGGTGGAGTGGTACTGGTTGCGGTCCTTGTTGAAGGCGTACTGGGGCCGCTGCTGGCCCGGGAGGAGATCGGAGGGGGGGCCGAAGACGCCCTGGAGCTCGGTCGCCACGTCGGCGAGCAGCTGCCGGGGGATGGCGCCCAGCGCCACCAGGGCGGTGCGCGGCGGGGCGGGCAGCGGCCTCACCTCGGCCCGCTGGTTGGCGGCGCGCCCCACCGGGTGCTTGGTTGAGGCGGAAGGATTCGAACCTTCATCAGCGGATCCAAAGTCCGCGGTCCTGCCGTTAGACGACGCCTCAGGTTGGATGCGCGCCAAGGCGATTCCCGTCCGGCCGCCCCAGGTCCCCCGCCCTCAGCCGGGAGACGGCCCTCCTCGCATCTAGTCACCAGCGTAGCAGCGCGCTCGCCCAAGTAAAGCCCGCCCCGAAGGCCGCCAGGGCCACGAGGTCGCCGCGCTTCACCCCGCGGGCCGCCACCGCCTCCTCGAGGCAGATGGGGATCGAGGCGGCGGTGGTGTTCCCGTAGCGCTGGATGTTGTTGAACACCTGGTCGTCGCGGAGCTCGAGCGAGCGCTGCACCATCTCGCTGATGCGCAGGTTCGCCTGGTGGGGGACGAGCACCTTGATGTCCCCGGGGGTGAGCCCGTTCCGCTGCAGCGCCTCGCGCACCACCTCCGGCATCTTGGTGATGGCGTGCTTGAAGACCTTCTGCCCCTCCATCCTCGGGAAGATGGAGGCGTCCTCCAGCATGCGGGCCTGGACCCGGGGGTGGTAGAGGGAGCCGGGCGCGTCGGTCCACAGCTCCCTGGCGTAGCGGCCGTCGGCGTGGAGGTGGGTGGAGAGGACGCCCCGGCCCGGCTCCTCGGTGGCCTCGAGCAGCGCCGCCCCGGCGCCGTCGCCGAAGATGACGGCCACGTCGCGGCCGCGGGTCGAGACGTCGAGCCCGGTGGAGTGGACCTCCGAGCCCACCAGGAGGACGCGGCGGAACTGGCCGCCGCGGATCCAGGCGTCGGCGACCGAGAGGCCGTAGAGGAAGCCCGAGCACTGGTTGCGGATGTCGAGCGCCGGCACCCCCGGGATGCCGAGCTTCGCCTGGAGGAAGCAGCCGTCGCCCGGGAACATGTGGTCGGGCGAGAGGGTGGCGTAGACGATGGCCTCGACCTCCTCCGCCTTCCAGCCGGCGCGCGAGAGGGCCACCCGCGTCGCCTCGAGCGCCAGGTCGCTGTTCCCGGTCCCCTCGCGCACCCAGCGCCGCTCCTGGACGCCGGTCCGCTGCCGGATCCACTCGTCGGAGGTCTCCATCCGGCGGGTGAGCTCCTCGTTCGTCACCACCCGGTCGGGCACGTAGGTCCCGATGGCGACGATGGCTGCGCGCGGCATGTGACCTCCTTCGCCCGGGTCAGATGTCCAGGTTCTGGACGTCGAGGGCGTGCTTCTCGATGAACTCGCGCCGCGGGTCGACGGCGTCGCCCATGAGGACGCCGAAGACCCCGTCGGCCTCGACGGCGTCGTCGACCCGAACCTGAAGCAGCGTGCGGCGCTCCGGGTCCATCGTCGTCTCCCAGAGCTGAACGGGGTTCATCTCGCCGAGCCCCTTGTAGCGCTGGATGGTCTGGCCGGCGGAGGCGTGGCGCTTCAGCGCCTCGACGGCGGCGAAGACGTCCGAGACCTCCTCCTCGGCGCCGTCGAGGGCCAGCCGGTAGGGGCCGGCCCCGATCTCCTTCACCGCGCCGTGGAGGGCGGCGAGCTCGGTCCACTCCGCGCCCTGCAGGTAGTCGTGGTCGAGCCGCGTCTCCCGCGGCGCGCCGGCGACCTGGGTGTCGACCAGGATGCGGTAGCAGGCGTGCTCCTCGTCCCGCTCCACCTTGGCGACCCGGACCTCGAGCTCGGGGTAGAGCCGCAGGGCGCGCTCCGGGATCTTCCGGGCCTGTTCCTTCACCGCCTCGTGGTCCTTCAGCAGGGCGAGGTCGAGGTCGCCGAGCTGGACCGCGGCGTCGACGATCCGCCGGTCGCGGCGGCGGTCGGCGCGCCCCAGCAGCGCCCGGTAGGCGAGCGCGTCCTGGGAGAGCTTCTTGAGGTCCTCGCCGGCGATGGCGATCTCGCCGGCGTGCAGGGCCGCCTTCTCGGTGCCGGCGGCGAGCAGGAAGTCCTCGAGCGCCGCCTCGTCCTTCAGGTAGCGCTCCTTCTTCCCCTTGGCCACCCGGTAGAGCGGCGGCTGCGCGATGTAGAGGTACCCCTTCTCCACCACCTGCGGCATCTGCCGGAAGAAGAAGGTGAGGAGCAGGGTGCGGATGTGGCTCCCGTCCACGTCGGCGTCGGTCATGATGATCACCTTGTGGTAGCGGGCCTTGCCGACGTCGAACTCGTCGGGCCCGATGCCGGTGCCGAGGGCGGTGATCATCGTGGCGATCTCGGCCGAGGAGAGCATCTTGTCGAAGCGCGCCTTCTCCACGTTCAGGATCTTGCCGCGGAGGGGGAGGATGGCCTGGGTGCGCCGGTCGCGCCCCTGCTTCGCGGAGCCGCCGGCCGAGTCGCCCTCGACGATGAAGATCTCCGACTCGCGCGGGTCGCGCGCCTGGCAGTCGGCGAGCTTGCCGGGGAGGGAGGCGCCGTCGAGCGCCCCCTTGCGGCGCACCGTCTCGCGCGCCTTGCGCGCCGCGATGCGGGCCCGCGCCGCCTCGGCGACCTTGGCGCAGATGCGCTTCGAGGCGCCGGGGTTCTCCTCCAGCCAGGCGGCCAGCTTCTCGTTCAGGGTGGTCTCCACCATCCCCTTGGCCTCGGTGTTCGAGAGCTTGGTCTTGGTCTGGCCCTCGAAGCTCGCGCCGGGCAGGCGGAGGGCGATCACCGCCGCCAGCCCCTCGCGCATGTCCTCGCCGGCGGGGAGTTCCTCCTTCAGGTCCTTGAAGAGGCCGTTCTTCTGGCCGTGGGCGTTGATGGTGCGCGTCAGCGCCGCCTTGAAGCCGATGAGGTGGGTGCCGCCCTCGTGGTTGTGGATGTTGTTCGCGAAGGCGAAGACCTTCTCGTCGTAGCCGTCGTTCCACTGCAGGGCGATCTCCACCGTGGCCGGCCCGCGCTCGGTGTCGATCTCGGCGCGCAGCGAGATGGGCGGCTCGAAGAGCGCCTGGCGCGCCTTGTTCAGGTAGGTGACGAACTCGCGGATCCCGTCCCGGAAGAGGAACTCGTGCTTCTTCCCGCTGCGCTCGTCCTCGATGGCGATGGCCAGCCCGGCGTTCAGGAAGGCGAGCTCGCGCAGGCGGCCGGACAGGGTCTCGAAGCTGAACTCCTTCGCCTCGAAGATCGTGAAGTCGGGCCGGAAGGTGATCTTCGTCCCGCGGCGCTGGGTCTCGCCGATGGGGCTCACCCGGCCGGCCGGGTTGCCGCGCTCGTAGCGCTGCGCGAAGACCGCGCCCTCGCGGTAGACCTCGACCTTGAGCCACTCGGAGAGGGCGTTCACGCAGGTCACCCCGACCCCGTGCAGGCCGCCGGAGACCTTGTAGGCGTTCGACCCGAACTTGCCGCCGGCGTGGAGCTTGGTCATCACCACGTCGAGGGTGTCCATGCCCTTCACGGTGGGATGAGGGCCGACCGGGATGCCCGAGCCGTTGTCGAGGACGGTGACCGAGTTGTCGCCGTGGATGGTGACGTCGATGCGGTCGCAGCGGTCCGCCATCGCCTCGTCGATGGAGTTGTCGACGACCTCGAAGACGAGGTGGTGGAGCCCGCGCTCCGCCACGTCGCCGATGTACATGTGCGGGCGCTTGCGGACCGCCTCGAGCCCCTCCAGCACCTTGATGTCGCCGGTTCCGTACTCCTCCGCCCCGTCGACGGTCGCGGCACTCTTGTCGGCGGCTGTTTCCAGGGGCGCCTCGCTGGCGGGGTTGTTCATTGGTTTTTCGAAGGGATTTCGTGGGCTTGACGTGTATTCAGGTATAGCAGGCGGGGCGTGGGCCGGCAACGGCGAAAGGGCCGCGACCCGGAAGGCGGGGGGGGCGAGAACCAGCGAATTCCCCTCAGGAAACCAGCTCGGAAAACGCCCCGGACTCGACGCGGTAGAAGACCGCCCCCGGCCCCGCCGCGGCGGCGAGGAGACGGCGGTCGGTCGTCGTCAGGATCGCCTGCCCCGGGAGCCCTCCGAGGTAGGCGAGAAGGAGGGAATTCTTCTCCGGGTCGAGCTCCGAGGACACGTCGTCCAGCAGCAGGAGGGGCGGCCGGCCCAGCGCCGCCCGCAGGTTCTCGATCTCGCCGATCTTGAGCGCCCGCACGAGCGCCCGCTGCTGGCCCTGGCTCGCGTAGGGGCGGGCGCCGCGCTCCCCCACCGCCAGCGTGAGGTCGTCCATGTGCGGGCCCGCGGACGTGTATCCCTTCTCGCGGTCGCGCCCGAGCCGGAGCGCGAGGATGCCGGCGAGCCGCGCCGCCATCGCCTCCTCGTCCTCGTCGACGCGCATCCCCGAGGCCGCGCGGTAGGCCACCAGGGCCGGCGCCGCGGCGGGCCCGGAGATCTGCGCGTAGGCGCGGGCCACGGCCGGGGCGAGCTCGCGCACCAGGTCCCGGCGGCGGCGCAGCAGGCGCGCCGCCGCGCGGACCAGCGGCTCCCGGAAGCTCGCCTCGACGTCGTCGGGCGCGGTGCGCAGCGCCGCGTTGCGGGCCCGCAGCGCGCGCAGGTACTCGCGCGCCTCGCCCAGGACGGCCGGCCAGCGGTTGAAGGCGGCGCGGTCCAGGAAGCGGCGCCGCAGCTCCGGGCCGCCCTTCACCAGGAGGAGGTCGTCGGGCGAGAAGCAGACCGCGGCCCGCCCCTCGAAGTAGGCGTCGAGGCGCGCCGCCGACTCCAGCGGCTTCCCGTCGAGGAAGGCGGTGCGCCCGCCGGCCTCGACCTCGACCGCGGCGCGGCGCAGGCCGCCCGGGCCCTCGAAGTCCCCGGCGACGTGCGCCCGCTCGGCCCCGAAGCGCACGAGCTCGGCGAGGCGAGAGGCGCGCAGGGGCCGGAGCGTCGCCAGGAGGTAGATCGCCTCGAGGAGGTTCGTCTTTCCCTGGCCGTTGGCGCCGACGAGGACGGTGGTGCGCGGCGAGGGGCGGAGCGAGGCCACCTCGATGTTCCGGAAGTCGCGGACTTCGAGGGCGTCGAGGCGCACCGGCGGACCCTTGCGTCCAGCAGGGCGGGGCTCGTCCCCCGCCCGAGGGCTAGATCCGCATCGGCATGATCACCGCGGTGTAGCCCTCGTCGCCCTCGGGCCGGAGCACGCCGGGCGAGAGGTCGTCGGCCAGCTCGAGGACCACGTCCGGCCGGTCCTCGAGCGCCTGGAGGACGTCGATGAGGTAGCGGGCGTTGAAGCCGATGCGGAGCGGGTCGCCCTGGTACTCGACGTGGACCTCTTCCTTGGCCTCGCCCAGGTCCGGGTTCTGGGAGAGGACCTTGAGGATGCCGGGCGCGAGGTCCAGCTTCACGGCGTGCGCCTTGTCCGAGGAGAGCAGCGAGACCCGCCGCAGGGTCTCCAGGAAGCCGAGCCGCGAGAGCTTGACCCGCTTCTCTCCCGCCTTGGGGATCACCTGGCGGTAGTCGGGGAAGACGCCCTCGATGAGCCGCATGACCAGCGTCACCTTGGGGCGGGCGACCACCGCGCTGTTCTCGACGAAGCCCAGCTTCACGTCCGGCTTCTCCTCGCCGCCCTCCAGGGCCTCCTCGAGGAGCTTGCGGAGCTCGGCGAGCCCCTTGCGCGGGAGGATGACGCCCTTCTTGAGGCCGAAGTCGGACGGGGCCGGGCGCTTCGCCAGCGAGAGCCGGTGGCCGTCGGTGGCCACCATGCGGAGCTCGCCGCCCGAGGGCTCGAAGAACACGCCGTTCAGGTTGTAGCGGGTCTCGTCGCTGGAGACGGCGAAGGCGGTGAGCTCGATCATCGAGAGGAGCTCGGCCGGGTCCACGCTCGCGAACTTCACCTTGTCGAAGCGCGGGAGGGCCGGGAAGTCCTCCGCCGGCAGCCCGACGATGCGGAACTCGGCCTGGCCGCAGGAGAGCTCGAGGTAGTTGTTCTGCGCTCGCCGCAGGGAAGCGCTGGGCACCCCCGTGGGAAGCGAGCGGACGATCTCGTAGAGGTGTCTCGCCGAGACCGCCACCGAGCCCTCGCGCAGGACCTCGCAGGGCGTCTCCCCCGACACCGAGACGTCGAGGTCGGTCGCCGAGACGTGCAGCGTCCCTCCCTTCTTCGCCTCGAGGAGGACGTGGGAGAGGATGGGCATCGTGGTCTTTCGCTCCACGATGCCTTGCGAGCGCGCCAGGGCGCGGGCGAGGTCCGGGACGCCGATCTTCAGTTCCATGGGATCCGATCCTCTTTCTCTTCTTTCGTCGTCGCCGTAGGGAGGCGAGCCTGGTGGAAAGGTGCCCCGGAGCTGCGAGAAGGCTCGGGAAAGGGCCCTGGAGAAGTCCGGGGATCCCTCGGCGGGTCCCTTGCGAGCGGTTACGTTGCCCGCCTCGATCCCGACTGTCAACGCCCGGTCGACGCGGGATCCACGGGACGGCCCCGGGTCCATCCACGGCGCCGTCCACGCCCGGTCCGGGTCGGAGCCGGGAGCCGGGCGTCACCCCTCAGGGCACCAGGCGGGAGGAGAGGAGCTCGACCTCGCTGCGGAACTTGGAGTCGCCGTCCATGAGCTCGGCGATGCGGTCGATCGCCGAGATCACGGTGGTGTGGTCCTTCTTGTTGAACTTGTCGGCGATGGTCTGGAGGGTTTCCTCGGAGAGCTTGCGGCACAGGAACATCGCCACCTGGCGGGGCAGGGCCACCTTCTGCTCGCGCGAGCCGCTGGTGAGCTTGGCCACCGTGAGCCCGTAGTGGGCGGCCACCGCCTCCTGGACCTTCTCGATGGGGGGCCGGTAGCCCGGCGGCGGGATGACGTCGGCGAGCACGTCGCGAGCCAGCTCCTCGGTGATGGGCGCGGCCTTGAGCGAGGCGAAGGCGGCGAGGCGCATCAGCCCCCCTTCGAGCTCGCGCACGTTGGACCGGATGTGGGTGGCGAGGAGCGCGGCCACGAGGTCGGGGAGGTCGATCTTCTCGACCTCGGCCTTCTTCTTGAGGATGGCGGCGCGGGTTTCGAACTCGGGCACGGCGATCTGGATGCGCAGGCCCGACTCGAAGCGGGTGATGAGCCGGTCCTCGAGCCCCTTGAGCTCCTTCGGGCTCCGGTCGCTGGAGAGGACGATCTGGACGTGCCGGTTGTGGAGGTCGTTGAAGGTGTGGAAGAACTCCTCCGCCGTCTTGTCGCGCCCGGCGAAGAACTGGACGTCGTCGACGAGCAGCGCGCCGCACTCCCGGTACTTGTGGCGGAAGTCGGCCATCGTGTTCTTGGAGAGGGCGTCGACGAAGTCGTTCGTGTAGCGCTCGGAGGAGACGATGGCGAGCCGGTTCTCGGGTCGCTCCGCCATCACCGCGTTGGCGATGGCGTGGAGCAGGTGGGTCTTCCCGAGCCCCGAGTCGCCCCAGAGGAAGAGCGGGTTCCAGGTCTGGCCCGGCTTGCCGGCCACCGCCTGGGCCGCGGCGAAGGCGAAGCGGTTCGACTCGCCGACGACGAAGCTCTCGAAGGTGTAGCGCGGATTGGGGCGGCCGTCGGCGGCGACCGCGGCGGGGAGCGGGCCGGGCGAGGGCTCGGGCGAGGTGGCGGGCGGCGCCGGGCGGTCGTCGACGGTGAAGTGCACCGACACCTTGCGGCCCGCGAGGCCGGGAAGGAACTCCTCGAACCAGGTCCGGTAGTTGTCGTCGAGGAAGTCGCGGTGGAACTTGTCGGGCGTGGCCACGTCGAGGCGGTCGTGGTCCAGGGAGGTGGGGCGCAGCGGGGAGAACCAGCGGCGGTAGAGCTCGGGGCGGAGCGTGGCGACGAGGAAGGCGTCGACCTTGTCCCACAGCTCGCCGGCAGCCGACCGAACGTCGCGCGCGCCCGACATCGAGGAAGCCCCCTGGAGGCGAAGACAGCCCCCCCCGCCTCCGGCTCCCCGAGCCGGCGGCGGCGCCACGTGCTGGTCAGTCACTCACTTGTGCTCGGGTCCGGTCGGGCCCGAGACGATCGCGTCGGCCGTGCGTCATAGCGAAGCTTCGCGCATGGAATCAAGCGCCTCCTGCAGCTTGGCGGAAGGAGGCTGCTTTTCGCGGCACCGGCGCGTCGGACCCGAAACGGGACGGCGACGATGTGCTCGATGGCCCTGGAATCCTTGACAGAACGTGGGCGATGGGCAAGGTTCGCGCGCCATGAAGCGGACCTACCAGCCCAAGAAGGTGAGAAGGAACCGGAAGCACGGCTTCCGGCGAAGGATGCGGACCGCGGCTGGCCGCAACGTCATCAGGCGGCGCCGCGGCAAGGGCCGGACGCGGCTCGCCGTCTCGGCGCCGAAGAAGTAGGGCCGCCGCCGCGTGCGGTCCGGCAAGGCGCGGAGGCTGCTCCGGCGGCGCGAGTTCCTGGCGGTGCAGGAGCGGGGGGCGAGGCTGGCCGCGCGCGAGTACGCGGTGCTGGCGCTGGAGCGGCCGGCGCCGCCGGCGCGGCTCGGCGTGACGGTATCCTCGAAGGTGGCGAACGCCGTGGTGAGAAACCGGGTCAAGCGCTGGGTGCGGGAGGC
>DATBLK010000285.1:0-1857 GCA_036555405.1 Anaeromyxobacteraceae bacterium | reverse complement strand
CGGCCGCTCCGGCGGCGCCTACGCCGTGACCGTGGACGAGTCCTTCGAGCTGAACGGCAAGGACTTCTCGGCGTTGCTCGGCAAGGTGAAGGCCGCCAAGGTGGACCTGTTCCTCGTCGACGCCCACCTCCCCGACTACATCACCATGCACCGCCAGTACGTGGGGGCCGGGCTGTGCCACCCGGTCGCCAGCTACGGGGCGCGCGGCTCGGAGAAGGCCGCGGTGGACGCGCTGGGGCGCGAGAACGTCGACTACGTCCTCTCCGGCGTCTGGTGGCAGGCGCAGCTGGGCGACCGGCCGGGCCCGGCCAAGGACTTCGTGGCCGCCTACCAGGCGAAGTACCCGGGCAAGAAGCCGGAGTGGTTCCAGGCGCTGGGCTACGAGGCGGCCCGGGCGCTGCTCACGGCCGTGCGGCAGGCCGGCAAGGTCGACCGCGAGGCGGTCCGGCAGAAGCTCGCGGAGATGAAGATCCCCTCGCTGCTCCCCGGCGGCACGCTGGAGTTCCCCGCCGCCTTCGGCCAGCAGGCGCAGAACGCCTTCGTCGTCCAGCAGAACCTCCCGGAGAGCGGGTCGCCCATCATCTACCCCAAGGACGTGGCCACCGCCGCGGGCGTCGCGCCGAACCCGAAGTGCAAGTAGCGCGGGGAGGGGGCCGGCGGCTTCACAGCCGGTCGAGGGCGTCCTTCCCGATGTTGGGATTCCAGAGCTGGATCTCGTACTGGGCCACGCCTTGCCTGACGAAGGGGTCGCCGTCGCGGATGGCACCGGCGGCCCCGTGGGCGTCCTCGTCCGGGAGCCGCAGGAGGAGCGCCCCCCCGTGGCGCGGCTCCAGCGGCCCCGAGGCGAGGAGCGTGCCCATGGACTTCAGCAGGCGCAGGTAGCTGCGGTGCTCCTCGACCACCTTCAGGACCTCCTCCAGCGGCTTGCGGTAGCGGACGATGGCGATGGCGTACACGGGCTCTCCCTCCTCCGGTGCTAGGCCGGCGCCGCCTGGCGCTTGACGCGGGCGGCGCGGACCCGCGTCACCCGGCGCGGGGTCGCTTCGCTCACCGTGAAGAGCCAGCCGCGCCACAGGAAGCGGTCGCCGGCGGCGGGGATGGCGCCGGCGAGGTGGTTGAGGAAGCCGCCGACCGTCTCGTAGCCCTGGCCCTCGGGGAGGGCGGCGCCGGCGGCGTCGTTGAAGGCCGCCAGCGGGGCGTCGCCGCGCACCGTGAAGGTGCCGTCGGCGTGGCTCTCGACGTCCCGGGGCTCTCCCTCGTCGAATTCGTCGCCGATGTCGCCCACGATCTCCTCGAGGACGTCCTCCAGGGTGCACAGCCCCATGACGCCGCCGTACTCGTCGACCACCATCGCCATGTGGAGCCGGCGGCGCTGCATCTCGCGGAGGAGCACCTCGACGGGCTTCGACCAGGGCACGAAGCAGGGCGGCCGCACCAGGTCGGCGAGCACGATGAGCTCGGGGTGCTGCAGCAGGGGCACCACGTCGCGGACGTGGAGCGTCCCGACGATGCGGTCGAGGTCGCCCCGGTAGACCGGGAGCCGGGAGTGGCCGCGCTCCGAGAGCAGGGTCAGGAGCTCCGGCACCGGCGTGTCGACGTCCACCGCCACCACCTCGGTGCGCGGCACCATGACGTCGCGCGCCACCTTCTCGCGGAAGGCGAAGACGCGGTGGATGAGCTCGGTGGTGGACTGGGCGGTGGGGCCGCCCCGCGCCTGGGCGTGCTCGGCGAGCGCCCGCTCCAGCTCCTCGAGCGGCGGCGGGGGCGGCGCGAAGCGGGCCGGGCCGCGCGCCAGCAAGCGGGCCAGCGCCGCCGCGATCCGCGCCGGGGGCAGCAGCGCCGCCGCCAGGAGGCGCC
>DATBLK010000244.1:0-10419 GCA_036555405.1 Anaeromyxobacteraceae bacterium | reverse complement strand
TCCTCCGAGACCATGCGCGCGCGGGCGATCCCGAAGTCGGCGATCTTCACGGCGCCGTCGTAGGAGACCAGGACGTTCTGGGGCGAGACGTCGCGGTGGACCACGCCCCCGGGCGCCCCCTCGCCGGAGGTGCGGTGGGCGTAGGCGAGCGCCCGGGCGACCTCCGCGCCGACGTGGACGGCGCGGGGGAGCCCGAGCCGCACGCCGGTCCGGCGGCAGCGGTCGACGAGCTGACGCAGCGTGTGGCCGCGCACGAGCTCCATCGCCAGCAGCTGGCGCCCCTCGACGACGTCGTACTCGAAGACCTGGACCACGTTGGCGTGCGTGAGGCGCGAGGCCAGCCGCGCCTCCTCCGCGAACATCCGGGCAAAGGCCGGGTCGCGGGCCAGGTCCTCCCGGACCAGCTTCAGCGCCACCTCCTTGGCGAAGCCGCCGGGACCGGCGACCCGGGCGCGCCACACCTCGGCCATCCCGCCGGAGGCCAGCGGCTCGACGAGCCGGTACTTGCCGAGCGACTTCACCGCCAGCGCATTCTACCCCGGCTGGACCCCGCGGGCCGCCTGCGGGAGCGCCCCGGCCGTGCTATGAGACCGGGACCCGACGTCATGACCGCCGCCGTCCTCGCCGCCGCCTTCCTCGCCGCCGCGCCTCTCCCCGACGACCGCCTCGCCGTCCTCGCCGCCATGGAGGCGGAGCTCCGCCGCTCCATGGAGCGCCTGCGCCTCGACGGCTACGAGGCGCCCTACTTCCTCGCCTACCAGGTGAAGGACCAGCGGCTCGAGGTGGTCGCGGCGCGGTCGGGAGCGCTCCTCGAGGACGACGGCCGGCACACCCGCAAGCTCCTGGTGGACCTCCGCGTCGGGAGCTACGAGCAGGACTCGTCGGGGCGGGAGGACGGGGCGATGTTCATGGCGCCCGAGGGCCAGACCTGGTTCGCCTCCAAGGACGCGCCGATCGAGGACCACCCGGCGGCGCTCCGCAACGCGCTCTGGCTGCTCACCGACGAGAAGTACAAGGAGGCGCTCGCCGCCTGGTTCAAGCGCAAGGGGCGCGGCGTCTACCGCGCCGACGACCCCGAGCGGCCGGCGAGCTTCTCCCGCGAGGAGCCGCAGCGCCACGTCGACCCGACGCTCCCCTTCTCCCTCGAGCGGCGCCGCTGGCGCGCGGAGGCGAAGGGCCTCTCGGCCCTGTTCCGCGGCCACCCCGCGATCTTCGACGCCACCGTCCGCGTCACCGCGGACCGCGTCCGGCGCTGGTTCGTCTCCAGCGAGGGGGCGGCCCTGGTCACCGAGGAGGCGCTCTACGGGGTCCACGTCCAGGCCGCGGCCCGCGCCGTCGACGGCCAGCTCCTCGAGGGCACCCGCGACTTCTACGCCCGCGGCGAGGCCGGGCTTCCCGCGCCGGACCGCCTCCGCGGCGAGGTCCTGGCGCTGGTCGCCGAGCTGGAGGCGTTGCGCACCGCGCCGGTCGCCGACCCGTACTCCGGCCCGGTGCTGCTCGCCCCCGAGGCGACCGGCGTCCTCTTCCACGAGGCGGTGGGTCACCGGCTCGAGGGGGAGCGGCAGGAGGACGACAAGGAGGGGCAGACCTTCAAGGGCCAGGTGGGCCGGCCGGTGCTGCCGCCCTTCCTCTCCATCGTCGACGACCCGACGCTGCGGCGCAGCGGCGGCGCGGACCTCAACGGCGCTTACCACTTCGACGACCAGGGCGTCCCGGCCCGGCGAACGGTGCTGGTCGAGGACGGCGTCCTCCGGACCTTCCTCCTGTCCCGGCGGCCGGTGAAGGGCTTCGCCCGCAGCAACGGCCACGGGCGCAGCCAGGCGGTGCAGCCGCCGGTGGCGCGCATGGGGAACCTCCTCGTCGCCTCGACGCGAACCGCCTCGCTCCCCGAGCTGCGCCGGATGCTCGTGGAGGAGGGCCGCCGCCAGGGGAAGACCCACGTCCTCGTCATCCGCGACATCAGCGGCGGCAACACCAACACCGCCTCCTGGGGCTACCAGGCCTTCAAGGGCACGCCCCGGCTCGTCCAGCGCATCGAGGTCGCCACCGGGAAGGAGGAGCTGGTCCGCGGCGTGGAGCTGGTGGGCACGCCGCTCTCCAGCGTGAACCGGCTCGTCGCCACCTCGGAGGAGACGCGCGTCTTCAACGGCTACTGCGGCGCCGAGAGCGGCTTCGTGCCGGTGTCCACGGTCGCCCCCTGGGCCCTGGTCTCGGAGATGGAGCTGCAGCGCGTGGCGCGCGCCAACGAGCGGAGCCCCCTGCTGCCGGCGCCCTGGAACGAGGGGCGCTGATGGCGCTCCCCTTCGGGCTCCCCCCGCTCGCCGCGGTGCTGCTCCGGCCGCGAAGCGAGGCCCTGGCGGCGCTGGCGGCGGCCGGGTGGCGCCTCTGGGTGTCGCCGCCGGGCCTCGACGCCGAGGGGCGGCGCCGGCTCAACCTCGACCTCGGCGAGCCCGACGCCTCGGCGCCGGACCCGCAGGGCGGCGTGGCAGCCGTGGCCCGGCTCGAGGTCGACTTCGACGGCCTGGTGACCGTCCTCGAGATCACCGGGGCGGCGCCGGTGCCGGCGCGCGCCCTCGCCGACGCCCTCATCCCGGGCGCGGGCGACGCGCGGATGGGAGGCGGCGCCGAGGCGCGCGAGTGGGTCTGGGGGCCGGAGGCCGGCCACGGCGCCGAGGTGAGCGGCGAGCCGGTGCGCCTCTGGGTCTGCGCCGAGCGCAGCTACGGCGACCGGCTCTGGGCGGTGGCGAGCGTGGTGCGGCGTGCCTCCGACCCCGACGAGGATTGACGGACATCCGCGGCCGACGCCGCGGCCGTTCCCGCGCTCCGCGCTCCGGCCCGAGAGCTCCCACCCTCGAGCCCCATCCGGCTTCAGCTCGCGAGCTCGAGCAGCAGCGGCGCCACGCCGGTGAGGTCGCGTACCTCCCCCACCCGCTCCGCCGCGGGGCCGAATCCCAGCACGGGCACGGGATTGCGCGTGTGGTTCCTGACCGACAGGTCCTCGACGTTCCCGTGATCGCTGGCGACGAGGAGCGAGGCGCCGGGAGGGAGGCCGGCGACGAGGGCGCGCAGGAAGCGGTCGAGGCGCCGGAGGACGGCCAGGGCCCGTTCCATCGAGCGCCCGTGGCCCGCCTCGTCGCTCTCGAAGAACTCGAAGAGCGCGAGGTCGGCGCCGCGCGCCTCCCCGAGCAGCACCGCCGCCGCCTCCTCCGGGTCGCGCCGCGGCAGGCGCCCGCCGTGCGCCGCGGCGCGCTCCCCGGTGATGTCGTGGGGGAGGCCCCGTCCCGCCCGGGCGTCGTCCCAGGTGCGGAAGCTGCCGCCCCCGGCGCGGAAGGCGACGGTGGTGGCCGAGGGCCGGGCGCGGCGCCGCCCCAGCGAGAACTCCGGCTCGCCCGGGCAGTCGATGCCGAGCGCCCGCAGGTACGCGACCGGGTAGGCGTTCACGAAGGTCCCGCGCCGCCCGCCCGCCGCCAGGGAGCGGAAGATCGACCGGCGGTCGATGAGGGCGCGCAGCGGCGCGTCGGGGAAGCCGACGAGGTGGCGCCCCAGGTGGCGCGGGGCGTTCTCGCCGGTGAGGAGAGCCGCCTGGCCGGTGGCCGACTGCGGCCGCCCGGCGACGCCCAGCGTGGCGTCGGCCAGCGCCGCCGCGCCGCCGCCGGGCAGCTCGCTTCCCGAGCCGTCGTCGAAGCGCGAGAGCAGGAAATCCCCGCGCGCCAGCGGGTTCGCCCCGGGGTCGCGCCTTCCGGCGCCCACGCCGTCGACGAACACGAAGATCACCATGGCGGCGAGCATAGCCGGCGAGCCCGCCGGCTGCCGCTCCGCCCCTGTCACGGGGCGATGGGGACGGCGAAGGGGCCGGCGACGGCGGCGCCGCCCCGCAGGTCCCGCGCCACCACCCAGACGAGGGCTCGCGCCGCGCCCGGCGGGACCTCCTCGTGCTGGAGCGTGGCTGCCCCTTCCGGCCCGCTGGCGCGGGCGGCGTCGAAGCGGCCGGCGGTGGCGTAGAAGGAGACCACGATCGACTCCTGGAGCGGCCGGCCCAGCGCGTCGACGTAGCCCTCCCCGGGGTCGGTCCAGACGCGGACCTCGACGCCGCCGCCCGGCCGCAGGGGGGCCGCCGCCGTCCCGCCGGAGAGCGGGAGCGGCTCCCCCCCGACCGCGACCTCGGCGATGCGCGGCGGCTGGTTGCGCTGGGCCGGCGGGCCGCCGGTGTGCAGGGGCACGAGCTGCACCGCCTCCCGGTCCTCGCCGGCGCTCCCCTGGGCCCGGTAGCGGAAGACCACCTCCACCACCGCCGGCAGCTCGGACGGCACGCCGCCCGGCGGCGCACCGCCGCCCAGCGACGCCAGGCACTGGAGCGCCAGGGCGCTCGGGTCGGCGGTCACCGAGCCGTCGGCCGCCGGCGCCAGCGGGACCTCGCAGGCGGGGATGGCGCAGGCGTAGGCCACGGGCGCCCCCGCCGAGAAGGGGCAGAAGGTCCAGGACTCGGAGACCACGGTCTCGCCCTCGGGCGTCACCGGGACCGCCCGCAGCGTGACGCTCTCGCCCGGCCCCACCTCCAGGGGACTGGCGACGATGGCCAGCACGCGCAGGTCGAAGATCGCCGACCGCGGCGGGAACTGCGGCGCGCAGGCGGCCGCGGCCAGGCCCAGGGCGGCGACGCCGGAGGCGCGGGTCACCACTCCCCCTTCATCCCCAGGATGGGCAGGACGGGCAGGCCGGTGAGCGGCGTCCGCTCCCGGTAGTCGAAGCGGTACTGCCAGCCTTCCTGGTTCTCGCGGTTGGTGGCGTTCTGCACGTCGAGGTAGGCCGAGAACCTCCAGCGGTCGAAGGTCCAGGTCCGGTCGACGCGGAGGTCGAGCGACCAGAAGGCGCCGAGCCGCCCGGCGTTCACGTCGCCGTAGACGGGAACGAAGACGTCCAGGCCGGCGTCGTACACCGACCCGGAGATGGGCGTGTAGGGATTCCCGGAGACGAGCCGGAAGCGCCCGCCCAGGGTCCAGCGGGAGCTGGCCCGCCAGCTGGCGACGGCGGTGAGGATGTGCGGCTGGTCGATGGAGAAGATCCTCTCCGCCCGGCCGGGCCGGTCGGTGCGGAACGACCGCTGGAAGGTGTAGGCGATCCAGCCGAAGAAGCGCTCGCCGAGCCGGGCGCGGAGGAGGACCTCGAGCCCGTAGATGCGCCCCCGCCCGGCGTTGTCGTAGGGAGGCGCCGAGGGGTCGACGGCCGCAGCCGGGTTCGTCACCACCATCCGGTCGAGCCACTTGTGGAACGCGGTGGCGTCGAGGTCCCAGCCCGGCGCGACGGCGCGCTCCAGGCCGGCGGAGGCCTGGACGCTCCGCTGCACCAGGAGGTGCGGCGCGCCGATGGCGGACGAGCTCTCCTCGGGCGCGGGCGGCTGCTGGTAGAGCCCGGTCGCCGCCTTGAGGGCGGTCGCCTCGCCCAGCTTCCAGCGGACCATGAGCCTGGGGTCGAGCGACCAGCGGCGGACGCCGCTCGCGTAGTCCAGCCGCAGCGACGGGAGGATGGAGACGCTCTCCACCGGCGCCAGCCGCGCCTCGGCGAAGGCCGCGGGACCGTGGAGCTCGCCCGAGAACCTGGCGGCGACGCGCGGGCGCGTCGAGAGCGGCGTCGGCGGCTCGCCCTCCTTGGGCGGCCGCGGGACGTCGAGCGCGATGTCGTAGAAGGCCGACTGGAGGTCGAGCCCGGCTCGCGCCTCGACGCCCGGGCGCGCCTGCCAGGCCCAGGTGGTGCGGGCGTCGACGCGCCGGATGTCGAGCTCGAAGAAGAGCGACGGGCCGACGGAGGTCTCGAAGCCCTGGAGCCCGAGCGCCAGCGTGCTCTCCTGGCGGAGCGAGGGCGAGAAGGCGCGGCTCCAGCTCGCGAGGAGCGCGTGGAAGTGGACGTCCACCTGCAGCGTCCCCGAGACGGCGGGGTCGCCCGCCGGGCGCTTCAGGATGGCGACGAGCTCGTCCTGGGAGCCGAAGAGGAGGAACCGCACCTTGTCGGCCTCGCCGCGCCAGCTCGCGACCGCCTGGTAGTCCCAGAAGCGCGGGGCGGTCTGGAAGGAGAGGTTGGCGTCGCTGGGGAGGACGGCGGGGAGGATGGCGTCCACCCAGGAGCGGCGGAAGGCGGCGCCCGCGGTCCAGCCCTTGCCCAGCGGGCCCTCGGCGGCGGCGCCGGCGTCGTAGAGGTTGAAGTCGGCCTCGCCGTGGGCGGCGTCCTCGGCCGGGTCGCGCACGCGCACGTTGACGACGCCTCCGGTGAGCCGGCCGTAGTCGGGGGCGAAGCTCCCGGGGACGAACTCGACCGCCTCCAGGAAGCGGGGCGCGAAGGTGCTGCGCAGGCCGCCGAAGTGGTAGAGGAGCGGCAGCTCCAGCCCCTCGACGAAGACGGCGCTGTCGCCCGGAGCCGAGCCCCGCAGCACGAGCTGGCCGCCGCCGAACGCGGAGCGCGCGGCGCCGGGCATGTTCAGCACCGCCTTCAGGGTGTCGCCCTGCGTCCCGGCGACCTGGGCCACCTCGTCGGCCGGCAGGACCTGGCGCGTGACCTCCCGCTGCACCCGCTCGCCGCGGACGACGGCCACGAAGCCCCCCGGCTCGGCCTCGAGGTACCAGGTCTCCTCGCGCCGCTCGCCGGGCACCGCCTCCACCGGCGCGTCGAGCCGCACGTGGTCCGGCGGCGCGGCCACGAGCCGGAAGGAGGCCTCGGGGACCTCCAGGGCGAAGCGCCCGGCGGCGTCCGTCGCCGCCGCCGCCAGGGTGCGCTCGCCGGCCCTGGCCTCCACCGCGACCCCCGCGAGCGGGCGCCGGGTGCCGCGCTCGAGCAGCGTCCCCTCGAGCCGGACCGGGCGCGGCGGCGGCGGGGCCGGGGGCGGCGGAGCGTCGAAGCGGACCCGGAAGGAGATGGTGACCGGGACGGGCTCGCCGCCCTCGAGCCGCGCCGGCCGGAAGGTCAGGGTCGGGGCCGCGGCGAGCGCCGCGGAGTCGAAGGGCTCGCCCGCGCCGCGCTCCAGCGAGGCGCGCTCCACCCGGCCGTCGGCGCCGACGTCGAGCGAGAGGACGACCTCCACCGATGGCGCCGGGAAGAGCGTCTCCGGAGGCAGCGGCGCCTGGACCGGGCCGGCGAGCTCCGGCGGGGCGGCGAGCTGCGGTTCGGGGTCGGCGGCGCGCGCCGCGGAAGCCGCCGCGAGGGCGAGGGCGACGAGGGAGCGGGCTGGCATCGAGGGCCGGCGCGCCGGAACCGGCCGCGGGAGCCTAGCACGGGGAGCCCGGCCGGGCCGCGGGCGCCGGTTGCGTCCGGGCGGGCGCTGCACCATCCTCCCGTCGCCCGTGCCGCGTCTCGCCGACCCCCGCTTCGCGCCCGACTGCGAGATCCGGTTCGACGGCCGCCGCGTGCCGGCGCGCGCGGGCGAGAGCGTGGCCTCGGCCCTGGTCGCCGCCGGCCTCGTCCTCGTCGCCCGCAGCGCCAAGTACCACCGCCCGCGCGGCCCCTTCTGCCTCGCCGGCTCCTGCGGCTCCTGCCAGGTGCGCGTCGACGGCCTCCCCAACCTCCCCGCCTGCGCCACGCCGTGCCGGGACGGCCTCCGCGTGGAGACCCAGAACACGCTCGGGCGCGCGGGCTGGGACCTCCTCGCCGCCATCGACCGGCTCGCGCCGCACGGCATCGACCACCACCACCTCGTCACCTGGAACCGCTGGGCCAACCGCGTCGCCGTCGCCGCCTCGCGGCGCCTGGCGGGCCTCGGCAGGCTCGGCGACCGCGCGCCCCCGCCGTGGCCTCCCGCTGCGGAGGAGCGCTTCGAGGCGCTCGTCGCCGGCGCCGGGCCCGCCGGGCTCGGCGCCGCGCTGGCGCTGGCCCGCGCCGGCCGGCGGGTCCTGGTCGCGGAGCGGGGGCCGCGCGCCGGCGGCCGGCTCCGCTGCCGGCTCGACCTGCCCGGCGATCCGCCGCCGAGCTGGATCGACGAGGCCGCGGCCGCGGTGCGCGCCGCGGGTGGGGAGGTGGCGACCGGCGCCGCGGTGCTGGGGCTGTGGCGCGACGGCGGGAGCCCGCTCGCCGGCGTGGCGGCGCAGGGCGCGCAGCCGCGCCTTCGCCTGATCCGCGCGCCCGCGGTGGTCGTGGCCTGCGGGGCCCACGCCGAGCCGCCGGTGTTCGAGGGCAACGACCTCCCCGGCATCTTCGGCGCGCGCGGCCTGCTCGCGGCGCTCGCCGAGGACGGCGTCCTCCCCGGCGAGCGGGTCGCCGTCCTGGGCCCGGAGCCGGAGGCGGAGGCCGCCGCCGCCCGCCTGCGCCAGGCCGGGGCCGGCGCGGTGCGGGTTCCCGGACCGGTGCGCCGCGCCCGGGGCCGGCGGCGCGTCGCCGGCCTCGACCTCGAGGGCGGCGCGCGGATCGCCTGCGACGCCGTGGCCGTGGCCGGCCGGGGGCTGCCGGCGGCGGAGCTGGCGCGGCAGGCCGGCGGATCGCTGGAGGTGGACGCCACCGGAGGGTTCCGCCTCCGGACCGGTCCGGCGGGCGAGGCGGCGCCCGGAGTGTGGGCCGCCGGCGAGGCGGCAGGACCCTGCACCGCCCGGGAGGCGGCCGAGGCGGGCCGGCGCGCCGGGGAGGCGGCCGCCCGTGTCTAAGGCGATCCTGTGCGCCTGCGAGGACGTGACCCGCGAGGAGGTGCGGCGCGCCTTCGCCCTGGGCCACCGCGACCTCGAGTCGGTGAAGCGCTACACCGGCTTCGGCACCGGGCCCTGTCAGGGGAAGGCCTGCCTGGGCCTGGTGGCGCGCGAGCTCGTCGGGCTCGGGGCCACGCCGGCCGAGGCCGCTCCCTTCACGGTGCGCCCGCCGACCGCGCCGACGCCGCTCGCGGCGCTGGCGTCCGCGGACCCGGCCTCGCTGCCCCCCGGGCCCGGCGTGCCTCCCGAGCCCTCCCCCTCCGCGGCGCCGCGGCCCTCCCTCCCGCTCCCGGCGCGCGCCCGGGTGGTGGTGGTGGGCGGCGGCATCATGGGGCTGGGCCTCGCCTGGCAGCTCGCGCGCCGCGGGGAGGCCGACGTCGTGGTCCTGGAGCGAAGCTACCTCAACGCCGGGGCCTCGGGGCGGAACGGCGGCGGCGTGCGCGCGCAGTGGAGCACCCCGACGATGATCCGGCTGGCGCGGCGCTCCCTCGAGCTCTGCGGCCGCTTCGCCTCCGAGATGGGCATCAACGTCTGGTTTCGCCGCGGCGGCTACCTCTTCCTGGCCCCCGACGCCCGCCAGGCGGCGCGGCTCGAGCGCGCCGCCGCCGTCCAGGCCCGCTGCGGCCTGCGCACCCGGGTGGTGGCGCCCCGGGAGGCCCGGGACATCGTCCCGCAGCTCGACGCTTCCCGCTTCGTGGCCGCGAGCTGGAACCCGGACGACGGCGTCGTCTTCCCCTGGCCCTTTCTCTGGGGGTACGCCGCGCGAGCCGCGGCGCTCGGCGCCCGGGTCCTCACCTTCACCCGCGTGGTCGGCCTGGAGGCCCGCGGCCGGCGCATCGCCGCGGTGGTCACCGACCGGGGCCGCATCGCCGCCGACGTGGTCGTGAACGCCTGCGGCGCCTGGAGCCGCGAGGTGGCGGCCCTGGCCGGCGTGGCCCTGCCGAACCGTCCGGTCCGGCACGAGATCCTGGTGACCGAGCCGCTGAAGCCCTGGCTCGATCCCCTGGTCTCGGTGCTCGGCACCGGCCTCTACTTCTCGCAGTCCCTCCGCGGCGAGATGGTGGGCGGCATCGGCGACCCGGAGGAGCCCGAGGGGCTCGCGACCGGATCCACGCTGCGCTTCCTGGCGCGCTTCGCCCGCGCCCTGGCCGCGGTGGCGCCGGTGGCGGCGGGCCTCAAGGTCGTGCGCCAGTGGGCCGGCTCCTACGACGTCACGCCCGACAACAACCCCATCCTGGGCGCCGCCGGGTACGACAACTTCCTCCAGCTCTCCGGCTTCGTGGGCCACGGCTTCATGATGGCGCCGGCGGTCACCGAGCTCATGGCCGACTGGATGGGCGGCGGGAAGCCCGACGAGATCTTCGAGCGCTTCACGCTGGCCCGCTTCGCGGGCGGCGGCGCGGTTCGCGAGGACTTCATCATCGGGTAGAGTGCCCGGATGCCGCTGGGAAAGACCATCGCCTTCATCGGCGCCGGGAACATGGCCGAGGCCCTGGTGCGGGGGCTCCTGCGCGCCGGCGTCGCCGCGCCGGGCGAGGTCCTGTGCACCGACCGCCGGGCCGAGCGCGGCCCGGAGCTCACCGGCCGGTACGGGGTGCGCTTCGGGGGGGACAACGTGGCCGCGGCGCGCGAGGCGGCCATCGTCGTCCTCTCGGTGAAGCCGCAGGCGATGAACAAGGTGCTGGAGGAGATCGCCCCCGCCCTCGACCAGAGCAAGCTCGTCATCTCCATCGCCGCCGGCGTGCCCATCGCCGCCATCGAG
>DATBLK010000185.1:0-18195 GCA_036555405.1 Anaeromyxobacteraceae bacterium | reverse complement strand
CCCTCGCGCTTCCTCGGCGACCTCCCCCACGCGCTCTTCGGCCTCCCGGAGCGGCCGGCGGCGCCGGCGCCGCGCCCGCCGGTGGTGCGGCGCCACCCGGGGGCGCTCCCCGGGGAGCCGCACATCGAGCTCGACGAGGAGCCGGCGGCGCTCGCCCGGCGCGGCGAGCCGACGGTGGACTACGGCTACGACCAGCGCCCCGGCGGCGGCGCCTTCGGCCGCGGCGCCCGGGTGCGCCACCAGAGCTTCGGCGAGGGGCTGGTCGTCGCCGCCGACGCCGCCGGCCGCGACCCCAAGGTCACGGTGGCCTTCTTCTCGGTGGGCGAGAAGCGGGTCCTGGCGCGGTTCCTGCGGCCCGCCTGAAGCGATCCGCGCTACCGCAGGTCCTGGCCCGTGGTCGCGGGCACGAGCTTCCCGTACTTCACGCCCTTGGTGGAGACGAGCCCCTCGCCCATGCGGACCACCTCGCGGGCCCGGCCGCGCAGCACCAGGACCTCGAGGCAGTTGTGCTCGTCCAGGTGCACGTGCAGGGCGGAGACCACCGCCTTGTGGTTCTCGTGCTGGATGTGCGCCAGCTTCTGGGCCAGGCTCGAGGAGTCGTGGTCGTAGACCAGGGCGACGAGGGCCACCCGCTCCTCGCGGCCGCTCGACTCCGACCAGGCGCGCTGCACCAGGGCGTCGCGGATGAGGTCGCGGATGGCCTCGGAGCGGTTCACGTAGCCCTTCTCGGCGATGAGCTCGTCGAAGCGGGACAGCAGCCCTTCGTCCAGCGAGACCCCGATTCGCTCCAGCATGCGTCCTCCCGGTGGTCACTCGGCGTCGTGCACGTGGAAGTGCGCGTGCGCGGCGGCGCCGTGGCGGTGGGCGTGGCGGTGGGCCAGGCCGGCCTCGACGAGGAGCCGGTCGTCGGCCAGAAGGTCGGCGGTGGGCCCGTCGAAGCACAGCCCCGGTCGGCCCGGAGCGAGCAGCAGGGCGCGCGCCCCGAGCTCCTCCGCCATCGTGAGGTTGTGCGTAGAGGCGAGGACCGCCACCCCATCGAGCGCGTCGAGGAGGTCGACGACCCGGCCGACCCAGGACGGGTCGAGGCCGGCGGTGACCTCGTCGAGGAGCAGCACCTTGGGGTCCAGCGCCAGGAGCGCCGCCAGGGCGACCCGCTTCTTCTCGCCGCCCGAGAGCTCGAAGGGAGGGGCCTCGAGGAGGCCGTCGAGCGCCAGCGCCCGGGCCCAGCGCACCACCCGATCTTCCACGTCGGGGAGGCCGAGCTGCCTGGGCCCGAAGGCGATCTCGTCGGCGACGCTGGGGTTGAAGAGCATGGCGTCCACGTTCTGGAAGAGGAGCCCCACCTCGCCGCGAAAGGCGCGCCGGAACGCCTCCCCCTGGAGCGCCTTCCCGTCGAGGGGCGTGCCGCGGTAGCGGATGGCGCCGCCCGCCGGCGGCAGGAGACCGTCGAGCGCCTTGAGCAGCGTGGTCTTCCCGCACCCGTTCACGCCCAGGAGGGCCACCCTCTCCCCCGGGCGCAGGGCGAAGGTCACCTCGGACAGCACGGCGCGCCCGCCCAGCTCCACACCCAGCCCGGAGACCTCGAAGGGCATCTAGAACCCCCTGGCGCGCATGGCCTCGGAGACCTCGCGAGCGTTCCGGGCCGAGACGGCGAGGAGCGCGGCGGTGATGCCGCCGGCGCCGCGGACCACGTCGGCGGCGTGCGGCTTGCGCGGGAGCCGGCTGCGCAGGCCCTGCAGCGAGTCGGTCGCGAGCAGTCGCAGGGCGTGGATCTGGGCCAGCGACAGGACCAGGAGGCGGGTCGCCGCCGGCCAGGGCGCCACCGCCCGGAGGAGGTTCACGCGGTCGAGCACGGCGAAGGTCAGGAAGGCGAGGACCGAGGCGCGCAGCGCCAGCGCCCCGAAGGGCGCGAGCGGCGGTGGACGGCCTTGCGCCGCGTACAGGAACACCCAGGAGAGGGCCGAGAGCGCGGCGGTGACCGGCACGACCGAGCGGGCCACGCGCCGGAGGTTCCGGAGGAGGCCGCGGCGGAACACCAGCAGGGCCGCGGCGGAGGCGGCGCCGAGCGCGAGCGGGTCCGCGACCGCCGAGACGGCGAAGGCGCTCGCGACCCAGCCGGCGAGGAGCATCCGGTCGCGGCGGGCGCCCGCCCGGGTGGCATCAGCGCGGAGAGAGGCCACGGAGGTTCGCCTTCCCGAGGAGGGACAGCGCGAAGACGGTGTACGCGCCCTCGGCGAGGCCCGCCACCGTCAGGCTCGGCAGCATCATCGCCGGGAGCACGGCGGCGACGGGCACGGGAAAGTAGCGCTGGGAGAGCGCGTGCTGCAGTCCGAGCGCTGCGACGACCGCCAGCGTCGAGACCTGCATGGCGAGGTACGCCGCTGCGAAGACCGCCGCCCTCTCGTGGACCCCGCGGAGTGCCCTCCAGGCGAGCCAGCCCGCGAGGGGCCCCAGGAGCCCCATCGCCAGCGCGTTCACCCCGAGGACGGTGATGCCGCCCGCGCCGAAGAAGAGCGCCTGGACGAGCAGGACCAGCGACTCGCAGGTGAAGGCGACGAGCGGGTGGAACAGCAGCGCCAGCAGCGTCACCCCCACGAGATGGGTCGAGGTCCCACCCGGCACTGGGATGGCGATGGTCTGGATCACGAACGCCAGCGCCGTGAGGGAGCCCATGGCCGGCAGCGACTCGGCCGAGGCCCGGCCGAAGTGGCGCCGCGCCGCCCAGGCCCAGAGCGGTGCCGCGACCGCGTACGCGGGGAGCGTGATCTGCGGCGAGAGGAATCCATCCGGGACGTGCACGGGCTAGGGGACCCTTCCCGACCAGCTGACGGTCAGCGCGGCCCGGTACTTCTCCAGCCCCTCGGACCCCTGCTGGTCGGCCTGCTCGTTGAGGGACTTCAGCGCCGCTCGCCGGAGCCCGAGAGCAGCGGTGAAGGAGCCGAGGATCGCTCGGACGCCGGCCGCGGCGTAGAGGATCGCCCCACCCGACGCCTGGAGCACCTCCATCGATCCCGCCGCGTTCTGCTCCCGGTCGCGCTGGAGGTGAAGCCCGTTCACCTCGCCGGAGAGGTCGAGCCGGAACCGGTCGGTGCCGAAGGCGCGGTACACCAGGGCGCCGTTCAGGCGCGTCTCCCGGCCGAACTGGTAGCGCGTGAAGCGGTAGCCGTGCGGGAAGAAGTGCTGGACGCTCGCCTCGGCGAGCCAGGTGAGGTCGCCCGAGAGCTGCTTCAGCACGGCGAAGCCGACGGCGGGGCTGGGCGCGCCGAACCCGGTCTGCATGTCGGGCGCGAAGAACGCGCCCCGGTCGTCCGTCCCGAGGGTGGGCCCGACCGGGAGCGTCGTGGAAAGCCACAGGCTGAAGTGCCAGTCGGCGAGGTCGTCGAGGCTCTCCTTCTCGGGCACGAGCTGCAGCCCGGCGTCGTACTTGAAGGCCATCGAGAGCATGAGGTTCGTGTCGCCCGGGCCGGCGCTGCGCCCGACGCCGTCCTGCCGCTTCAGGTTCCACGGTTGGAAGATGTAGACGGACAGCCAAGGGCGCACGCCGTACCCGAGCGCGACCGTGTTGAACGACGAGCTCGACTTGTTGTTCGGGTCGGCGAAGGCGTACTTGCGGAACGACACCAGCTCCGACCTCGCCAGGGCGAAGAGCGTCCCCTGCGGGAGCGGGAGGGGCGACGTCGTCTCCACCGCGGCCCCTGGCCCCTCGGGGCCGCCGACGCCGACCGCCGCGGTGCCGTGGTGGGCGCGCACCGGCGAGGCGAACGACAGCGCGGCGACCGCGACCGAGATCGAACGCGACCGCGTCATGGGGTGGTCCTCCTGCGGCGGTGGACGGCGATGAGGACGAAGAAGACTGCGCCGATGGCGGCCAGGCCGACGAGGGGACGGAAGACGAACGCAGCCGCGGAGGTGGTCGCGCCGCCTGCCGGTGGGGCCGGCTCGGCCGCGTCCACCTCGACCTCGAGCCCGTGCCCCGACCCGTCCACGACCTTCACCCGCCACCTGCCAGGGGCGTCGGGGACGAAGGCGAGCCAACCCTGGCGGTCCGTACGGCCCTTCTGGTGGGGGATCCGGGGATCCGACGGAGCGTAGATCTCGTACTGCGCGTAGGCGAGGACCTCGCCGTCGGCGAAGTAGGCCTTCAGCGCCACGGCGCGACCGCGCTCGACGGCGTGGAGGACCTCGTGGGCGCGCGCCGCAGGTGCCGCGGCCAGGGCGGCGAGGGCGGCGAGGCAGGCGGCGCGGCTCACCGCGACACCTCGAAGCTGAGGCTCGCCTCGAGCACCTCCGCCTCCGCTCCGGGCGACGCCCCTGGGCGCCGGACAGACGCCGACACCGACTCCACGGCGGCGGCGCGGAGGCGGACGCGCACCTCGCCCTTCGAGTCGGTCTCGCCGAGCGGCCGATGGTCCACGGCCACGACCGCACCCGGGACCGGCCGGCCGGCCGAGAGAACGCGCAGCGCGACCTTGTCGCCCTGGCGCGCCCGGAGGAGGTCCGACACCGGGACCACCTCGAGGCCGTCGCCCAGGACCGCGCCGGCCCTGGGGCTCCTGGCGTCCACCCACTTCGCGTACTGGCGCGACGTCCAGGAGCGAACGGCGGCCTCCACCCTGCTTCTCGGCAGGTTCACCTCGCCGTCGGGCGTGAGGGACCAGGTGCCGCCGTCGTGGAACACCGAGGCCGCGGCGCAGTCCCCGGCGAAGCGAACCTCCCTGGGGGCGAACCTCACCGTGGAGCCGACGTCGCGCAGCGCCCCCGCGCCGTCGAGGCAGCGGACGGCCTTCACCTTGCCCGCATCGATGGCGAGCAGCTCGCCGCCGCGGTGGCCGTAGCGGACCGCGAAGCCGTCGCCGGTGCGCTCGACCCAGAAGTCGTGCGCGGCGGCCATCGCCGGGGCGGCGAGGACCGCGGCGGCGAGGGCGCGGAGGACGCGCTGCATCGCTCCCTCCCGGGGAGCCGGGTAGCACGACGTGGGCTCTCGTGTTACGAGCCCAGCCTATCGCTGGTAGCACGACAAGGCAAGTCGTAATACGCGCCACGGCCCCGCGCCGCCGGGCCCGCCGGTGGCGCCAGCGGCCGCCCCGAGGCTCGAGGCGAGCCGCGGCGGTTCCTCACAGCCGCCGCACGCCGAAGATCACCCCGGCGAGGAAGGAGAGGAAGGTGAGCGCCAGGGCCAGGAGCAGCGACTGGAGGAGCCCCAGGCGGTAGGCCCACATCACCGCGCCGAGCCAGACGGCCACGTAGAGGAGCCAGGGGAGGAGGAGGAACCAGAGCCAGCGCGCCATCGTCAGCGTCGCCGCGGCGGCGAGCAGGAGCGAGAGCAGCGCGGCCCGCGCCAGGGTGTTCCGCGGGTTTCCGGGCGAGACCCAGCCCACCGCCAGCATGAGCAGCGCGGTGGAGGCGACGAGCCGGAGGAGGAAGGCGCCGAGGTGCCGCACCGCTCGAGCATAGCGGCACGCGCCGCCCGGCGCGATCCGCTAGACTCCCGGCCGGTGACCGCGCTCGTCCAGGTGAAGAGCCCGATCGGCGCCCTCGCCGTCGAGGCCACCGACGAGGGCGTCTGCGCCGTCACCTTCGGGAAGGCCGGCCCGCCGCGCCCGCCCATCTCGGCGGCGGCCCAGGCCCACGTCGCGGCCGCGCGGGCGGCCCTGGCCGAGTACTTCGCCGGCCGGCCGCCGCGGGTCCCGCCCCTGGTGCTCCGCGGCACCGACTTCGAGCTCGCGGTGTGGAGGGCGCTCCTCGCCATCCCCTTCGGGGAGACGCGGACCTACGGCGAGCTCGCGGCCACGCTGCGCCGGCCGGGCGCGGCCCGCGCCGTGGGCCAGGCGAACCACCGGAACCCGGTGGCCATCCTCGTGCCCTGCCACCGCGTCGTGCAGGCGGGTGGGGGCCTGGGCGGGTACGGCGGCGGGCTCGAGGTGAAGCGCTGGCTCCTGGCGCACGAGGCGGCGCACGGCCCGATACTCCGGCCGGGTTGAGGCGCCGCCGCCGCGAGTCGCGCCTACCCCGCGACCTCGTGCGACGTGAACGACAGGACGGCCTCGTTCGCCTCGAGCCGCTTCTGGACGAAGCGCATCTCCCTCTGGGGGACGGCGACCACGCGGATCTCGTGGCCGCCGGGGTCCGGCAAGGCGGCGGTGAGGCCGCGGGCCCGGGCCTGCTCGAGGGTCAGGACCTGGGCCCCGGTCTCGCGCAGCACCTCGCCGGAGAGGAGCGCTTCGGCATCCTGGCCGCGGGCGACGACGACGTCGAAGACGATGAGCATGCGGGCGAGTCTGGCTCCTCCGGGCCTCCGGGGCCAGCCCGCGCCGGGGACCCACCCCGCCCGAGGCGCGGAAGCGCTTGCCCCCGTGCCGCCCCCGATCACAATCTCACCGGATGGCCCCACGGAAGGTGGGTACCTGCCGGATCGTCCGGGAGCTGGGGCGAGGCGGCATGGGCGTGGTCTTCGAGGCGGTGCAGGAAGGGCTCGACCGGCGCGTCGCCGTGAAGGCGCTCGAGGCGACGCGGACCCGGACCGCCGACGTCGTCGAGCGGTTTCGACGCGAGGGGCGCGCCTACGCGCAGCTGCGCCACGAGGCGGTGGTCGCCGTCCACGACCTCGTCGAGAAGGAGGACGCCCTCTACCTCGTCACCGAGTTCGTCGACGGCGCCGACCTGTCCCGCATCCTGGCCCAGGGCGGCGCCCTGCCGCCCGACTGCGTCGCCGCCATCGGCGCGCGGGTCGCCGAGGCGCTCGAGTACGTCCACTTCCACCGCCTCCTGCACCGCGACGTGAAGCCCGGCAACGTCATGATCTCGCGCGATGGGGAGGTGAAGCTCCTCGACTTCGGCATCGCCAAGGACGCGAACGCGAGCGACCTCACCCGCGAGGGCGTGGTCGTCGGCAGCCCGCCCTACATGGCGCCGGAGCTGCTCGTCGGCGAGGAGGGCGACGCCCGGGCCGACGTCTGGGGGCTCGGGGTCACGCTCTACGAGCTGGCCGGCGGCCGGAAGCCCTTCGACGGCGGGACGCACCAGGCCCTCTTCAAGGCGGTGCGCGCCGGCAGGTTCCCGCGCCTCCGCTCGCTCGCGCCCGGCGTTCCGCGCCGGCTGGCGCGGGCCGTGGAGCGCTGCCTGCGGACCCGGGCGGCCGACCGCTGGCCGGACGCCGGAGCGCTGGCGCGGGAGCTGACCCGCTGCGCCGAGCGCGCGCTCCGCGGCAGGACCTGGAGGTCGCGCCTGGTGGCGCTGATGACCCACCGCGGCTTCGTCACCGAGGAGGAGGCGCTGACCCGCGTCGACGCCTCGACGCTGCAGGCGACCCTGGTGCTCGACACCGAGGCGTTGACCTCTCCGGAGGCGCCGCCGCTCTCGCCCTGGCGCTGGGTCGGCCTGGCCGTGGTGGCCCTGGGGGCGGGCCTGGCGGCCTGGCTGGTGCGCTGCTGACGGCGCGGGTGTCGTCAGGCCGCCCCGCGGCAGGGGCGGGTGACCGCGGTCATCCCCGCCGGAGCGAGCCAGCGGGCGGCAACGGGCTGGAGGGCGCGCAGGCGCACCGCCAGGCGCGCGGCCCGGGACGGCTGCGGGCGAGCGGCCAGGAGCGCCTCGAGGAGCTCGCTCCCGTCGGCGAAGCGGCGTGCCGGGTCGCGGGCCAGGCAGCGGTCTCGGACGCGGCGCAGCGCCCGGCCCGCCCCCGCGCCCAGCGGCGGGAGCGGCCGGTCGTCGAGCGCCTCGCTGTGGCCCCCGCGGACGGCGAAGGGCAGCCGGCCGGAGAGGAGGAGGTGGAGCAGGACGCCGAAGGCGAAGACGTCGGCGCGGGTCCCCTCGACCTGGCCGCGCCACTGCTCCGGCGCCATGTAGGGGGGCGTGCCGCCGGAGACGCCGTCGGCCCCGGCCGAGCGGGAGAGGCCGAAGTCGAGGAGCTTCACGCCGCCGGGCTCGGCCAGGAAGACGTTGGCGGGCTTGAGGTCGCCGTGGACCACGCCGGCGGCGTGCGCCGCCGCCAGGGCCCGGGCCACGCCCTCCAGGATGCCGAGCGCCTCGGGGACGGCCATGGGCCGCCCCGAGCGGACGCGCGACTCCAGCGTCCGGCCGCGGAGGAGCTCGGTGACCAGATACGGGCCGCAGGCGGAGCGGCCCATGCCGAGGGCGCGGACCACGCTCGGGTGGCGGATCGACCGGAGCGCCTGGGCCTCCTGCTCCAGCATGCGGGAGGCCTGGCCCTGGTGGCGGCCGGGCCGGACGGCCTTCAGCGCCACGCGCTCGCCGGTGACGCCGTCCGCGGCCTCGAAGACCACGCCGAAGCTGCCGCGGCCGATCTCGCGGACGAGGCGGAAGCGGCCGAGCTCGTCGCCGGGGGCGGGGGGGCGCGGGCTCGCCGCGGGGTCGATGGCGGGTGCGCTGGCGATCTCGGCGAGGAGGACGGACAGCGTGCTCGTGGAATTCATGGTCGCAGCTTCGCCGCGATGGGCCCGGAGCCGCTGTGAGGGGGGTCACCGGGAACACGTCTCTGATGGAGTCCCCCGCCGCGTGATGGGGCGCACAGGGCGCAGGTGACGGGGCGCACACCGGCGGAGGAAGGGCCGAGCGCCGCCGCCTTCTTGCTCCCCCGGGGGGTGGGCCGGTACATTTCACCACGGTCCACCAATGGCGAAGCTGCTCGCGATGATCCTGGCCGGCGGGGAGGGGAGGCGCCTCGACCCGCTGACCCGCGACCGCGCCAAGCCGGCGGTGCCCTTCGGGGGTCGCTACCGCATCATCGACTTCGTCCTCTCGAACTTCGCGAACAGCGGCGTCCTGCGGATGAAGGTGCTGGTCCAGTACAAGTCGGAGTCGCTGAACACCCACATCCAGCGCTCCTGGCGCCTGGCGCAGATCCTCGACCAGTACGTCGAGATCGTCCCGGCGCAGATGCGGGTGGGGCGCAAGTGGTTCGAGGGCTCGGCCGACGCCATCTACCAGAACCTGAACATCATCACCGACGAGGCGCCGGACTACACCTTCGTCTTCGGTTCCGACCACGTGTACCGCATGGACGTGCGCCAGATGCTGACCTACCACCGCGAGCGGAAGGCCGAGCTCACCGTGGCCGCCATCCCGGTCCCGGCGGAGTCGTCCTCCGCCTACGGGATCATCGAGGTCGACGCCGAGGGCCGGATGGTCGGGTTCGAGGAGAAGCCCAAGGAGAACCCGCGCACCATCCCCGGCGACCCCGCCCACTGCCTGGCCTCGATGGGGAACTACCTCTTCACCACCGAGGCGCTGGTCCAGGAGATCGTCCTCGACGCCGGCGACTCCCAGAGCGTCCACGACTTCGGCAAGTCGATCATCACCGGGATGTTCCGGCGCCGGCAGGTCTACGTCTACGACTTCTCGAAGAACGAGGTACCCGGGCAGCAGGAGCGGGAGCGCGGCTACTGGCGCGACGTGGGAAACCTCGACGCCTACTACCAGTCGAACCTGGACCTCGTCGACGTCGACCCGATCTTCTCGCTCTACAACGACCGCTGGCCCATCTTCACGATCCAGCACAACTACCCGCCGGCGAAGTTCGTCTTCAACAACGAGCGCGAGAACCGGGTGGGGCGCGCCGTCGACTCGCTGGTCTCGGAGGGCTGCATCCTCTCCGGGGGGACCGCCTCCCGCTGCATCCTCGGGCCGCAGGTCCGCATCAACAGCTACGCCCACGTCGAGGGGTCGATCCTCTTCGAGAACGTGAACATCGGGCGCCACTGCCGCATCCGCCGCGCCATCATCGACAAGCACGTCCAGATCCCGGCCGGGACCTCCATCGGCTACGACCCGGCGGAGGACCGGCGCCGCTTCCACGTCACCGAGAGCGGCATCGTCGTCATCCCCAAGGGGATGCGGGTGGAGCAGCAGGCCTAGGCCGTCAGGGACCGAACCAGTAGGACCACTTCAGCAGGAGCGAGTCGGTGGTGGGCCCGGACGCGAGGCCCCGCGGCGCCAGCTGGTGCGAGCGCGGCACGCCGTCGCCGGCCGGGAGCTCCGCCTGGTTGCGGCCGTAGACGGCGTAGAAGGTCGAGCCCGGCCGCACCTCCCAGCGAAGGACCGCGTTCACCACCAGCTCCGTCTGGTGGACGTCGGGGTCGCCGTCGATGAAGTCGCCGGGTCCGAGCGCCACCCGGCGCAGCTGCTCCGGACGCAGCGGGGAGAGGTCGGCGGCGCCCCGCGTCACCTCGTAGAACGGCCCGAAGCGCTGGTAGTAGGAGACGAGCTGGGCGTACAGCTGGAAGGTGAGCCGGGGCGTGAGGGCCACGAGCTGTCGCAGCGTCGCCGAGAACACCGGCGCGGTGAGCCGCGCGAAGCGCAGCACCCGGAAGCCGGCGGCCGACGCGCTCTCCACGTGGCGGATGGCGAAGACGCTGTCCTCGAGGTGGAGGGCGAGCCGGGTCTCGAGCCGCGGGTGGGGACGCACCGCCAGCGCCGCGTCCGCGCCCCAGAACCACGGCACCTCGAGCGGGCGGTAGCTCGCGTTCCGGCCGAGCCAGGCGCTGCCCTTCAGCGAGAGGGCGCGGGCCTCGTCGGTGGCGAGGTCGCAGCCTCCGACCGTCCACCCCGGCCGCCGGAGCGGGATGCCGGTCTCCTCGATCTCGCGGACGTCCCACTGCCCGGCCTCGACCAGCACGGCGCACCCCAGGTAGAGGTAGGAGTCCTTGAGGCGCGCCTCGACGCCGCCCTCGACCCCGCCGCCGCGCAGCAGGCCTCGCCCGTCGGTCGTCCAGCGCGCGACCCCGTCGAGCCGGGCGGTCCAGTCGTGGAGCGGGCCGCCGCCGGAGGGGCGCGCGTACTTCAGGGTGACGCGGCCCTCCTGCTCGTTCTGGGTGCGCTGGTAGCCGCTGGGGTTCAGGTCGAGGCCGGGGCTCGACCAGGACCAGCCGAGGTCGAAGCGCCAGGGCTCGCCGCCGCGGCGCCCGGCCCGGAGGTAGCCGCCGGCGCCGGTCCCGCCGCGGCGCAGGGTCGCGCCGTCGGGGAAGAGCCGCACCGGCGGGCCGCCCAGGGACTGCGAGGCCGCCGCCTGGCCGTAGGCGTACCACTCGCCGTCCGGGGAGGTGAGGTTGAGGTCGAGCGCGGCGGCGTTCCCGGCGCGAAGGTCGCAGGTGGCGGGGCGCCGGAGGTCGGGCTGGGCGTCGTCTGCGGCGGTGCAGGACGAGGCGAGCGGGAGCGCCGAGGTCGCCTGGGCCCCGAGGTGGAGCCGGCTGGTCGCCTGGTAGCGCGCCACGCCGGCGAGGAAGTTCTCGGCGACCGGGGGCACGAGCGGGAAGGCCGACCCCGGTGCGAGCCGGAGGGGCTGGTGCGGCGTCCAGCGCAGCCGCCGGTCGGGGTGCGCCTCGGCGGCGTCGACGTCGGGGTAGTCGCGCTGGGCGTCGCGCTGGCCGGTGCCCGCGACCAGCGCCTCCAGGAACCCGAGCCGCCAGCGTTCCCCGGCTCGCCCCGCGAGCTTCGCCGCCGCGAGGATGGGCGTCTCCAGCCCGATGCGCCGCGAGTAGAACATCTGCTGGGGCGGCGCCGGCACGTCTCCGGCTCCGGGCGGCTGGAAGAGGTCGAGGCCCTCGGTGAAGAAGGGGCGCTTCTCCGGGAACTGGGTCTCGAAGGTCGTGAGGTTCACGATGATCTCGTCGGCCTCCACCTGCCCGAAGTCCGGGTTCAGGGCGCCGGCGAGCACGAAGGAGCCGAGCCGCGCCCTGAAGTCGAGGCCCGCGTCGGCCGAGGGGTCGAGGATGCGCGGGCGCGGCAGCGACGCGTCGGAGGAGCGCGGCCGGTGCACCAGCCTGCCGGCGAGGTAGGGGGCGAGCCTGAGGTCGTGCCCGGGCGCCAGCCCCTCGAGCCCGGTGAGCTGGCCGAGCCGCGAGACCACGCCCCGGGCGTTCCGGGGGATGAGCACCGTGGCGCTCTTCTCGTGGGAACGCCCGATCTCGCGGACCACGCCGAAGCCCCAGGCCGGCTCGGCGGCGGCGAGGCGGAGCGCCGAGTGGGGGATGGCGAACTCGGCCGACCAGCCGTCGGGGAGGAGCGCCGCGGCGCCGTCCCAGACCGCGTCCCAGTCCGGGGTGGAGCGGTCGTCGTCGAAGACCAGCGCGTCGGCCTGCACGCCGCCGGCGGTGAGCTGGAACTGGGCCGCGGTGCGGCGGTCGTTGTTCGAGTCGATGATCAGGGTCACCGAGTCGCCGGCCGGCGGGCTGTCGCGCCGGCCGAGCTGGGCCACGATCTCCTCCGGCCGGGCGTCGAGGCAGCGAACCCCCACGTAGAGCGTCTGGTCGTCGTAGAGGACGCGGACCTCGGTGCGCTCGGTGGGTGCGGCCCCCTCGTCGGGGAAGATCTGGACGAAGTCGCCGAAGGGCGGGGCGTCGCGCCAGGCGGCCTCGTCGAGGCGGCCGTCGAGCGCCACCGGGAGGTTGCGCCGGGCCGCCCGGATCGTCCGGGGGCCTCCGGGCCCGTCGCCGCCGGCGCGCGCCGGCCCCGGGGGCGCGAGCAGGAGGGCGGCGGCGAGGACCGTGGCTCTGGTGGGCAAGCGGCGCTCCGCCGGCGTCCGGTCTGCACGCCGGCATCGAACTCCAGTCCGGGGATGCACTGACAGAAAAAGGATAGCGCATCCCGTGACGGGGCGGGACCGGTCCGCTATACGGTCTCGGCGATGATGCTCCAGCTGGCACGCCTGGGGGCGGCCCTGGCGGTGGCGTCGGCCGGCGCCCCGGCCGACCCCCGCCTGGACTTCGAGGCCTACCGCCTCCCGAACGGGCTCCACGTCATCCTCCACGTCGACCGGGCGGCGCCGCTGGTGGGGGTGGACGTCCGCTACGACGTCGGGTCGAAGGACGAGCGCCCCGGCCGGACCGGGTTCGCGCACCTCTTCGAGCACCTCATGTTCCAGGGATCGGTCCACCTCGAGAAGGGGGCGGCCGACCGGCTCATCGAGGCGGCGGGCGGCAGCGCGAACGGCGCCACCAGCGAGGACGCCACCGAGTACTGGCAGCAGGTCCCGCCCGCGGCGCTGGAGCAGGCGCTCTTCGTCGAGGCCGACCGCATGGGGTTCACGCTCCCGGCGCTGGATCCGGCGAAGCTCGAGAACCAGCGCGAGGTGGTGCGGAACGAGCGGCGCCAGCACTACGAGATGCAGCCCTACGGCGGCGCCTGGCCGGCGCTGCGAGCCGCCCTCTGGGACGAGGCCTTCCCCTACCACTGGCTTCCCATCGGCTCCCACGCGGATCTCGCCGCCGCCACGCCCGAGGACGTGCGGGAATGGTTCCGGCGCTGGTACGGGCCCGGCAACGCCTCCCTGGCCATCGCCGGCGACTTCGACCCCGCCGAGGCCCGGCGCCTGGTGGAGCGGTGGTTCGGCGGCCTCCCGGCCTCGGCGACGCCGCCGCGCGAGCGCCCCCGGCCGCGGCCGCTCCCCGGCGAGCGGCGCATCTCCCTGCGCGACGACGTGCAGCTCCCGCGGCTCCACGTCGCCTGGCAGACGCCCGCGGCCTACGCCGAGGGCGACGCGGCCCTCGACCTGCTCGGCGAGGTCCTGGCCACCGGGAAGAGCAGCCGGCTCCAGCGCCGGCTCGTCATGGAGGAGCGCGTCGCCCAGGACGTGTGGGCGGGGCAGAACGGGCAGCGGCTCGCCGGCTCCTTCGTGGTGGTGGCGACGCCCAAGCCCGGCGTCGACCCGGAGCGCATCCTCGGCGAGGTGGACGAGGAGATCGCGCGCATCGCCCGGGAGCCGCCGGCCGCCGCGGAGATCCAGCGGGCCCTGAACCGAATCGAGTCCTCGGCGGTCTTCGCCCTCGAGCCGGTCGGCGGCTTCGGCGGCCGGGCCGCGGCCCTGAACCGCTACTTCCTCGACACCGGGGACCCCGGCTACCTGCCGAGGGACCTGGCCCGCTACCGGGCGGTGACGCCCGAGGCGGTGAGCGCGGCCGCGGCCCGCTGGCTCGGGCCCGCCCGCGTGGTCCTCACCGTGCTGCCCCGCGGGGCCGAGGAGGGCGGCCGGTGACCGGGCGGGGACGCGCCGCCGCCCTCGCCCTGGGGGCCCTCGCGGCCTGCGCCGCTCCGGGGCGCGCCCTCCGCGAGGAGCCCGACCGCTCCCGGCCGCCGCCGCTCGGCCCGCCGGCGCCGCTGCGCCCCCCGGCCCAGCAGCACTTCCGGCTCTCGAACGGGCTCCGCGTCCGTCTCGTCGAGTACCACCGTCTCCCGGTGGTGGCCCTGAACCTCGTCGCCGACGCCGGCGCGGTCCACGACCCGCCCGACCGGCCGGGGATCGCGGCCTTCACCGCGGCGATGCTGACCGAGGGCACGGCGACCCGCAGCGCCACCCGGATCTCCGACGAGCTGGGCTTCGTCGGCGCCCACCTCTCCGCCGGCGCCGGCTTCGACTCGGCGCAGCTCTGGGGCGCCTCGCTGGTGCGCCACCTCCCGGTGCTCCTCGAGATCCTCGCCGACGTGGTGAAGAGCCCCGCCTTCGCGTCCGAGGACTTCGCCCGGGTGCAGGACCGCCGGGTGGTGGCGCTGGTGCAGCAGCGCGACCAGCCCGGCGCCATGGCGGCGCGGGCCTTCGCCCCGCTGCGCTGGGGACCACACCCCTACGGCCACTCGCTCCTGGGCACGGAGGAGTCGCTCCGGGCCACGGCGCGCGAGGAGCTGGCCCGCTTCCACGCCCGGCGCTGGCGGCCCGGCGCCGCCGAGCTCGTGGCGGTGGGCGACCTCTCGCGCGCCGAGCTCGAGCCCATGCTGGAGGCGGCGCTGGGCGGGTGGCGCGGCGAGGCGGCGGAGCCCGCGCCGGCGCCCGGCCCGCAGCGGCCCCCGGCCCGCACCGTGCTCCTCGGGAAGCCCGGCGCGCCGCAGACCTACCTGCTCCTGGGTGCGCCGGGCCTGGCCCGCTCCGACCCGGACTACGAGGCGGCCGAGGTCGCCTTCCAGATCCTGGGGGGCGGGACCTCCTCGCGGCTGTTCCGCCGCCTCCGCGAGGAGAAGGGCTACACCTACGGGATGGGCGCGCGGATGGAGGCGCGCCGGCTCGGCGGGACCAGCGTCGTCGGCGGGAGCGTGAAGGCCGACCACACCGGCGACGCGCTCCGCGAGCTCCTCGGCGAGCTCGCGGCGCTCAGGGAGCGGGACGTCTCGCCCGGGGAGCTTCGCGACGCGCAGGACGGCATCGTCCGAGGGCTCCCGGGCGACTTCGCCACCGCCGGCGCCATCGCCTCGCGCCTCGGCGACGCCGCCGTCCACGGCCTCGCCGACGACGAGGTGGCGCGCTTCGCCGCCGCCGTCCGGCGCGTCACCGCTGCCGACGTGCGCCGGGTGGCCCGCGAGCGGCTCGACCTCGCCCACCTCACCGCGGTGCTGGTCGGCGACCCGGCGCTCGTCCCGCCGCAGCTCGCCGGCCTGGGGCTCGGGCCGCTCGAGGTGCGGTGAGGAGGGCCGCCGGGTCACCTGCGGCGTCGACCGGGCTTCACGCGCGGCACGTTCGCCGGGGCTCTCCGTGGACATGCCCGCCGGCAGCGAGCGCGCGCCATGAGGCACCCGGGCGACTGCGGCGCTTCTGAGAGCCCTCTCCGCGAACGGGGAGTCACCAATCCCAGGGTGACGGGGAGGGAGCCGCTCTCCGTGCGCCCCTCTCTAGGCGGCCCCGGCGCGGCGGGACGGGCGCAATGGTCCGCGCCGCGGACGCCCTGCCAACCGGTTTCGGCCATTCACCACCCGCCAGCGCCGACGCCCAGCCGGAGAAGGCCGCTGTTCGACCACAACCCTGACCTCGGTCAAGGGTTTCCCCCGGGCGCGGGAACCTCATTATCCCACCGGTGGAGTTGACTTCGCCGGCAGCGAAGTCGCACGATCCGTCTCACGGACAATTCGTGTGGGTGCGAACACCTCGGGGTGCCCGGCTGACCCTGAGGAGTGACGCTGCGGATCTGCCTGAGAGGGGGCTCCATGCGGACTCTCGACCGGCCCGGTTTCAAGGGCGCTGGCAGGACCCTGGGCACCGGCGCATTCCTGGTCCTCTGCGCCCTCGCGTACCAAGAGGCCTTCGCACAGTCGCCCAAGCCGGGGCCACAGCCGCAAATCGCGACCTGCGGGACGAGGCCGCCCAACCCGCCGCCGACCGCGTGCTTCACTGGATGGGTATGCGTCGACGGGTCGTGGGAGGAAAGTGGCATCAAGCCTGCCGGGACATCCTGCAACGACGGCAACGCGTGCACGAGCCCGGACCGGTGCGACGGGGCCGGCACCTGCGTGGGAACGGCGCTGGCGGCGGGGACGGTCTGTCGAGCCGCCGCCGGGCAGTGCGACGTCGCCGAAACCTGCCCTGGCGGGGGCGCCCCGTGCCCTACCAACGGTTTCGTGTCGGCGGGGACGGCTTGCCGCGCCGCGGCGGGAGCGTGCGACCTGGCGGAGGTGTGCACGGGAAGCAGCGCAGCGTGCCCAACCGACACCTTCAAGGCGGCAGGAACGTTGTGCCGAGCGCCGATGGGCGCGTGCGACGTGGCGGAGACATGTCCGGGAGGGAGTCCTTCCTGCCCGGCCGACGGCTTCCAGGCTGCCGGGGCGGTATGCCGGGCGTCGGCGGGACCCTGTGACCTCTCGGAGACATGCCCAGGATTCGGCCCCTCCTGCCCGGGCGACGCGTTCAAGGGGGCGGGGACGCCGTGCCGGGCATCAACGGGACCGTGCGACCCGGCGGAGGCCTGCACCGGATCCAGCGCCGCCTGCCCGACCGATGCCCTGTCGTCGGCCGGGACTGTCTGCCGGGCGGCGGCCGGGCCCTGCGACGTCGCCGAGAGCTGCAACGGGTGGAGCGCGTCCTGTCCGCCAGACGCACGCGTGGCCGCGGGGGCGCCGTGCCCGGCGCCGACGAACCCCTGTGAAGAGGTCTGCGATGGGGTCTCGACGCAATGCCAGGTTCAGTGAGCGGGCCTAAAGGTGGCCTAAAGGCGGAGTGCTCGCCGTGACTTCCGAGCCCGGGGACGCGGTCGATCGGGAGGATGAGCCATGACTGAGGTGCCAGCGGCGATGAACGTGCACGCTGCCGGGCCAGGGGGGCCCGCTGCGACACGAGCCGAGCCTTGGGTGGAGAAGCTGCCCTGGCGGACGTGGCCTGAAGGAGCTACCTCGACCCGAGCATTCGGAGACCCCCTCGACCGGAAACGGACCAGCGCCCACCTGGCCCTTCTGTTCCTGGCGCTCCTGCTCCCGGCGCGAGGCGCTGGGGCGGGCTCGGGCGCGACCGGAGCGAGCACGACCGTGAGCGCGCTCACCGGGGGATCTGGCAGCAGCGGAACGTCAGGGGTGGGTGGGCTGACCGTGATGCCGGACCTCTTCACGGGGCTCATGTCTCACTCCGTCCCCATCGAAGTGCCTCCTGGTCGCCACGGCATGCAGCCCAATCTCGCACTCCAGTACCGGAGCTCCAACGGGAACGGCTGGGTAGGCGTTGGCTGGGAGCTCGAGATGGGCTCCGTCGAGCGAAGCATGAAGGGTGGGGTCAACTACGGGGGAGACGCGTACGTGCTGAGAATGGGTGGCGCGGCGGTCGACCTCGTCCAGTTACAGAGCGGCCCATATCAGGGTGAGTACCGGGCCAAGATCGAGAGCGGCGCCTTTCACCGGCTGCGAAAGCTCCCTGCTTCAGACGGAAGGACCTACTGGGAGGTGACGACCCGCGACGGCACGAAGTACCTGTTCGGCCAGACTTCCGACGCGCGCCAGGACAACCCCACCGATGCGGGCCAGATCTTCAAGTGGTGCCTGGATCGCATGCAGGACACGAGCGGAAACTACCTCATCTTCATCTACGTGAAGGACGCGGGGCAAATCTATCCCAGCCGGATCGATTATTCGGGACACACGACCTACCCGCCATCGCCGCCTCCACCGTCCGCACCGTCCGATCTTCTGCCGACGGCCTCGGTCACCTTCGTCACCGAAGCGACGCGAAGCGACGTCGCCGCCGCGTACGCGATCAACTTCGCCGTCACAACAAGATACAGACTGAAGAGGATCGACGTCGTCGCGAGCTCGCAGCTCGTTAGGGCGTACCTGCTTCAGTACGTCCCGAGCTCGAGCAGCTCGCGTTCATTGCTCGCGAGCCTCCAGCAATTCGGAGCGGATGCCGTGCTCGGTTCGGACGGCTCGATCTCGAGCGGCAGCTCCCTGCCGCGCCTCCAGTTCACGGCGAACAATGGTACGAACGAGCTCGCCGAGAGCTGG
>DATBLK010000213.1:0-5154 GCA_036555405.1 Anaeromyxobacteraceae bacterium | reverse complement strand
CGAGCGTGTGGCCGTGACTGCGCCAGGTGCAATGGTTGGTCGAATTCTCGGCGACTAAGAGGGCGCGAGGCATGCGGGCCACGACTGGAGGGGATAGCAAAGCGTGCGCCAAGTTATGTCCGGCACGCCGATGCGCCGATGCCGACGCGACGTCCCGACGTCCGGACGTCCCGCCGATGTCCGGCACGACGTCCCGATGTCCGGCACGAAGTCCCGAAGTCCCGACGACCGCACGACGTCCCCCGCGGACGTCCCGCCGATGTCCGGCACGACGTCCCCCGATGTCCGGCACGACGTCCCGGCACGACGTCCCGCCGGTTCGGCCGGCCAGGCGTTGGTCCCCGAGCCGGCTCGCCCCTGTCGACTTCGACCTACGCGATCGCCCGCGCCGGGTCGAGGCGGGTGGCGGCGGCGGCGGGCGAGAGCGCGCCCAGCACGGCGGCCAGGACCGCGACGCCGGCGCCGAGCGCCCAGAGCCAGGGCGGGTAGAGGAAGAAGCGCTCCGGGCGGAAGGGGAAGTCGGGGAGAAAGCCCAGCGCCGCCCGGTTCGCGCCCGCGGCGGCGAGCCGAGCGGCCAGCGCGCCGGCGAGCCCGCCGGCGAGGCCCAGCATCGCCGCCTCGCAGAGGACCAGGGCGCGCACGTCGGCGCGCGTCGCCCCCACCGCCTGGAGCACGGCGATCTCCCGCGCCCGGGCGCGCACGCTGGCGAAGAGCGACTGGGCGATGGCCAGCGACGCCACCGCGATCATGAGGAGCGCCAGAAGGGCCAGCGCCGCGGTGGCCACCGCCACCACCGCGCCGGCGCGCTCGGAGACCGAGCGATCGGTCTCGTCGACCGCGAAGCCCATCCGGCGAACCGCCGCGGCCACCGCCGGGACGTCGTCGGGCCGTGCCGCCAGCAGCGTCACGCTCGTGTACCCCTGGTCGGCCTTGCCGTACTCGCGGTGGAGCCGGAGCACCGCCTCGAGCGGCATCGCCAGCATGTAGGTGGGCACCCGGTCGGAGAGGCCGGCCAGGCGGAGCCGCGCGGCCTGGACCCGGTCCTCCGTCTTCAGCGGCACGATGGAGAAGCCCACCTTCACGGGGAGCTGGAGCCCGACGAGGGCCGGGCCGGGCGGGAGCCGCCGGACGTTCCAGGCCGGCGCGATGGTCTTGTTGTAGACCTCGAGGATGCGCCCCGAGAGCACCACCGGGATGGGCTCGTCCGCCCCGGCGTCGGCGAAGCGGGCGCCGGGGGGGAGGTCGCCGGCGACGAGCCCGGGGTCGACGCCCACCACCGGGATCTGCAGGGTGAAGCCGGGCGGGTAGTTGAAGGCCAGTCCCTCCGGGCCGCGGGTCGCCGCCACCGGGACGCGCAGGCTCATCCGGCGCCAGGCGTGCGTCACTCCCGGCACCGCGGCGAGCCGGGCCGCGGCGTCGTCGTCGAGGCGTCCGCCGCCCAGCACCGCTCCGAGCTGGACGTCGGAGGGCACCACCTCGACGAGCCGGGCCTCGCCCGGGAACATCCGGCGCACCGCCTCGTTCACGCCCAGGCCCAGCGAGAGGAAGAAGGCCAGCGAGGCGGCGCCGGCGGCGACGGCGAAGCCGTTGAGGAGCGCGCCGCGCGGGTCGGCGCGGAGGTTGAGCCAGGCGAGCCGGAGGAGCGGCCGGGCCTTCACCGGAGCCGGCCCTCCTCGAGCCGCAGCACCCGGGAGGCGGCTCTCGAGACCCGCTCCTCGTGCGTCACCACCAGCACCGTGATCCCGCCGCCGGCCAGGTCGGCGAAGAGCCGGATGATCTCCTCGCCGGTGGCGGCGTCGAGGTTCCCGGTGGGCTCGTCGGCGAGCAGGATCCGCGGCCCGGCGAAGAGCGCGCGGGCGATGGCCACGCGCTGCCGCTGGCCGCCGGAGAGGTGAGCCGGCCTCTTGTGGGTCGAGTCGGTGAGCCCGACGCGGGAGAGCACCTCGCGCCCGCGCGACCCGGCGGCCTGCTCCCCGAGGTCGGCACCGAACCAGGAAGGCAGGCAGGCGTTCTCCAGGGCGGTGAGCGCGGGGAGGAGGTTGAAGGACTGGAAGACGAAGCCCACCTCGCGGTTGCGAAAGCGGGCCCGCTCCCTCTCGCCCAGGGCGCGAAGCGAGCGGCCGGCGACGGTGGCCTCCCCCTCGAAGTCGGCGTCCAGCCCGCCGACGAGGTAGAGGAGGGTGGACTTCCCGGATCCCGACGGGCCGACGACGGCCACCATCTCGCCGCCGGCGACCTCGAGGTCGAGGCCGTCGAGCACGGTCAGGACCCGGTCGCCGTCGCGGAAGGCCTTGCGGATGCCGTGGAGCGCGATCACGGCACCGCCTCCACGACGACGTCGACCCGGGCCGCGCCCGCGAGCACCTCGAGCCGCGCCGATGCGGCCCGCAGGCGGGAGGCCGGCTCCAGGAAGCGGTCGGCGAGCGAGCGCACCACGAAGCCGTCCGGCCCGGTTCCGAACGACTCCGGCGGGAGCGCCCGGAAGGCCGCGACCAGCGCGCCGACGTCGAGGGCGCCGGCCGCGCCGCCGGAGGCGAGCGCCGCGCCGGCGGCCGGCGTCGGGGCCTTCCAGCGTGGACCGGTTCCGAGGAGGGCCTCGAGGCGGCGCGCGCCCCCGGCGACGAGGAGGCGGTCGCCGCGGAGCGCCCAGGTGAGGACTCCGCCGCCGAGCGGCGCCGCCCAGGCGGAGCCGCCGCCGGGGAGCTGGCGGGCCGACACCCGAAGGCCGAGGGCCCGGCCCGAGTGGGCGAGGCGCTCCAGCGAGGCGCGGAGCCCGACCGGATCGCGCACCCGCGCCACCGCCGCCAGGTGCACCAGCCGGAAGGGGTCGGCGGCGGCGGCCGCGGCGCCGCCGCGGGAGAGCGCCCCCACGTCGAGGCGGGGAGCGAGCGACAGGCCCGCCGCCGCGCCGGGAGCGAGGTGGCCGAAGAGGTCCCGGGCGAGGTCGAAGCGGGCGCGCCCGAGCCGTGCGGCGACCTCGGCCGGGAGCGCGTAGCCGAGGCGGCGGCCGAGCGCGGCCGGGTCGCCGCCGAAGCGGGCTGCGGCGAAGAGGTCGGCGGGGAGGGCGGCGAGCTCGTCGCGGCCGGCGCCGGCCGCTCCCTCGCCGCCCGCCACCTCGCGCCAGACGTCGTGGCGCCCGGGCGGCAGCAGCAGCGCGGCGCGGACCTCGAGGCCGCCGGGCAGGGGCCGGAGCCCGGCGGCGGCGCCGTCGCGCAGCGGCGGGAGCCCGGCGAGGAACGGCGAGCCTGCCGGCGCGTAGGCGAGGGCGGCGAGCCCCTCGCCGAGCGCGCCCCGCGCCGAGGCGAAGGCCGGGCTCGCCCCGAGCGACTCCGCCTCGGCACGGTCGGCGGCCGCGCCGGCGAGCGCCGGGGCTCCCGGCCCCGGGGCCACCAGCGCCGAGCCCTGCTCGACGGCGTAGGCGAGCGCGGCGGGACCGCCGGGCCCCCGGCGGAAGGCGACCACGGTCGCGCCGCCGGCGCGCGACTCCTCGCGGTGCGGTGCGCCGCCGCGGTCGCGCGCCAGCCGCGCCAGCAGGGCGTCGAGCTTCTCCTGGTCGGCGACGGGGAGGACGAGGAGGCCCCCTCCTCCCGGGAGCAGCGCCAGGCCGGCGGCGCGGGCGGGGTCGAGCCCGGCCGCGGCGAGGCCGGCCGGGTCGAAGGGGTCGAGCCCGATCTGGGCCCGCATCGAGGCAGCCGACTCGGCGACGGCCGCGGTTGCGGCGACCTCCGAGGCGGCCCGGAGGAGCTTCCCCGCAGCAGCCGCCCCCTCGCCGAGCGCCGGGACCAGGACCGCGAGCCCGGCGCTCGCCGGCAGGAAGCGCTCCGGCGGCGGCTGCGGCGGGCGCCGCCCGCAGCCGGCGGCGAGCAGCACCGACGCGGCAAGGGCCTTCGGGAGGCTCCGTCGCATGAGCGGTCCTTCTTATCATGGTAGACACGCCCCCCGTGATCTTCGGCTCCGGCGACGACGCTCCCCTCGCCCTCGACCAGCTTCCCGACTGGGGCGCCCTCCTCGGGCCTGCGGCGGGAAGGCTCGAGCTGGAGGTCGGCCCGGGCCACGGAGGCTTCGCGCTCGCCTTCGCCCGCCTGCGGCCGGACCGGGCGCTGGTGGCGCTGGAGCAGCGGCGGAAGTTCGCCGAGGAGCTGGCAGCGCGCGCCCGGGCTCGCGGCCTCCTGAACCTCGTCGCCATCCACGGCGACGCCCGGATCCTGGCGCCGCGGCTCTTCGCCGCCGGGTCGCTCGCCGCGGTCCACGTCCACTTCCCCGATCCCTGGTGGAAGCGGCGCCACGAGCGGCGGCGCCTGGTGGACGGCGGGATGAGCCTCCTCGTTCTCCGGCTCCTCGCGCCCGGCGGCCTCCTCGACTTCCGCACCGACGTGGAGCGCTACGCCCGCGATGCCGCGGAGCGGCTGGAGGAGGCGGGCTTCGAGAACGAGGCGGGCCCGGCGCGCTTCGCGCCGCCGCCGGCCGACGAGATCGCCTCCTCGCGGGAGAGGCGCTACCTGGCCGCGGGGCAGCCGGTGTGGAGGCTCCGGATGCGGAAGCCCCCTCACCCCGACCCTCTCCCCGGCCGGTGCGGAGGAGAGGGGAAATGAAGGGCCGGGGACCCGGTTCGCGGTCGAGGTCGCGCTCGGGGTCGCAGTCGCGTTAGTTTCGGACCGTGCGCCTTCTTCTCGTCCCGGCCCTGCTCCTCTCCGCCTGCGTTCCCCGCGACGCTCCCCCGGACGCCGCCTACCGCGCCTTCGCCCGCGCCGCGGCGGAGCGCGACGCCGATGAGGCCTGGCGGCTCCTCTCGGCTCGCACCCGCGCCTGGATGGAGGCGCGGGGCCGGGCGGCGGCCGCGGCCGCCCCGGGTGTGGTCGCGGCGAGCGGGCCGCGCCTCCTCCTCGGCGACGCGGCGCTGGCCACGGCGCCGGTCCGCGAGATCGAGGTCCTGCGCCGGGAGGGCGACGCGGCCGTGCTCCGGGTGGTCGACGCCGCCGGCGCCGCCGCCGAGGTGCGCATGGTTCGCGAGGGCGGCGCCTGGCGCGTGGAGCTGGCCGAGCCGCGCTAGGCGGCACTCGCTCCCCGCCGCGGGCGCCCCGCCGGTGGACCGCCGCACCACCCGGTGTTATCTCCACCGGACGCCATGAAGGACCCCACCGCCGCCGAGATCCG
>DATBLK010000197.1:0-4432 GCA_036555405.1 Anaeromyxobacteraceae bacterium | reverse complement strand
CCAGCACCTTGCCGAACTGGCCCAGCTTCACCCAGGTGCAGGCGTCGGCGAGCCCCTCCAGCGCCCGGTCGGTCTGGTTCAGGTGGGCCACCGCCACCACCCGGTGTCCGGCGCGGCGCGCGCTCTCGGCCAGGAGGAGGGGGAAGCGGCCGCCGCCGGCGATGAGGCCGATGGTCGACACGCTACCTCGTCAGACCGCGCTCCGACTTCTCCACGAAGCCGACGAAGTGGTCCACCTCGGCGTGGCCGCCCAGCTCGGCCTTCATGCGGGCGATGGCCTCCTGGAGCTTCAGGCCCGAGCGGAAGGTGATGCGGTAGGCCTCCTTGACGCGGGCGATCTGCTCCGCCGAGTAGCCGGCGCGCTCCAGGCCGGTGGCGTTGAGCCCGGCGAGCTGGGCGCGGTCGCCCTGCACCGTGCAGTAGGGGGCGACGTCCATGGCCACCATGGCGCCCCCCGAGACGAAGGCGAGCCGGCCCAGGCGCACGTGCTGGTGCACGGCGCACAGGCCGCTGAAGATGACCCGGTCCTCGACGACCACGTGGCCGCCCAGGCCGGTGGAGTAGCCGACGATGCAGCCGTCGCCGAGCTGGACGTCGTGGGCCACGTGGCAGTTCGCCATCAGCAGGCAGTCGCTGCCGACGCGGGTCAATCCGCCGCCGCCCTCGGTGCCGAGGTGCACGGTGCAGAACTCGCGAAAGCGGTTCCGCGACCCGATGCCGAGCCGGGTGTGCTCGCCCCGGAACTTGAGGTCCTGCGGGATCTGCCCGATGGAGGCGAAGGGGAAGACCTGGTTCGCCTCGCCGAAGGTGGTGTCGCCGTCGATGACGGCGTGGCCCCCGACCACGTTGCGCGGCCCCATCTTCACCATCCGGCCGATGACGGTGTAGGGCCCGATCTCGCAGGAGGGGTCGATCTGCGCCCCCGGGGCGACGATGGCGGTGGGGTGGATGGCCACGGCGTGCGCCTACGCGCCCTTGTCCGTGAACATCGCCATGAAGTCCACCTCGACGCAGAGCTGCCCGTCGACGAAGGCCTCGCCGCGCTGCCTGAAGACGGGCCCCCGGTTCCGCACCACGGCGCAGCGCAGCTCCAGCAGGCAGCCCGGCGTCACCGGCCTGCGGAAGCGGGCGTGGTCGATCCCGGTGAAGTAGATGTATCTGCTGGCCCGCTCCTCGGGTGTCATCGAGGAGCACACCAGGATGCCGCCGGCCTGGGCCAGCGCCTCGATCACCAGCACGCCGGGCATCACCGGGTGGCCCGGGAAGTGGCCGGCGAACCAGGGCTCGTTGAAGGTGACGGCCTTCACCGCCAGGATGCGCTGCAGCGGCACGATCTCCAGCACCTGGTCGACGAGCAGGAACGGGTACCGGTGCGGGATGAGCGCCTGGATGGCGGCGGTGTCGAGCAGGGGGGCCTTCTCGCTCATGGCTTTCCCTTCAGGGCCTCGATCTCCTTCCGGAGGCGCCGGACCTCCCTCAGGAGCTCCGGCACGCGGCGCAGCGCCACCTCCTCGCGGAGCCAGACGGCGTGCGGGCGGGCCGGCGTCCCCGACCAGGCCTCGCCCGCCGGCACGTCGCTCGTCACGCCGGACTGGGCGCCGAACTTCACCCCGTCGCCGATGTGGAGGTGGCCGATGATGCCCACCTGGCCGCCGGCGACGACGCCCGCCCCCAGCTTCGTCGACCCGGCCACCCCCACCTGGGCGACGAGGATGGAGAGCGGTCCCACCCCGACGTTGTGCGCGATCTGGACGAGGTTGTCCACCTTGGCTCCTCGCCCGACGACCGTGTCCCCGAGCGTGCCGCGGTCGACGCAGGCGTTGGCGCCGAGCTCCACGTCGTCCTCGACCAGCGCCCGGCCGGCCTGGGGCACCTTGTAGTGGCGCGGCCCGGCCCCCTCCCCCTCGGCGTCGAAGGCGTAGCCGAATCCGTCCGACCCGACGACGCACCCGGGCTGGAGGATGACGCGGTCTCCGAGCCGGCAGGCCTCGCGCACCACCGCGTTGGCGTGGAGGACGCAGTCGCTCCCCACGGCCGCGCCCGGCCCGAGGTAGACGCCGGGGAAGAGGATCGTGCGGGCGCCCACCGCGGCGCCGGCGCCCACGTAGGCGAAGGGCATGACCTCGGCCGACGGGTGGACGCGGGCCGAGGCGTGGACGAACGCCGCCGGCGCCACCCCGGGGACCGCCGCCGGAGGCGGGTGGAACAGGGCCGAGACCTTGGCGAAGGCGAGGTAGGGGTCCGCCGCGCGCAGGAGGTTCCGCCCCGGGGCGGCGGCCTCGCCCGGCCCCACGGCCACCGCGCCGGCGCGCGTCGCCTCGAAGGCCGCCCGGTACCTCGGGTTGGAGAAGAAGGACAGGTCGGCGGGGCCCGCGGCCTCGAGCGGCGCCACCGACTCGATCCGGGCGCCGCCGTCGCCCTCCACGCGGCCGCCGACCCGTGCGGCCAGCTCGGCGAGCGTGTAGGCGGCCGGGCTCACGGCTTCGCCGGGGCGGCCTTCTTCTCGCGCTCGGCCTTCCCTTCCTTCTTCTTCTCCGGACCGGCCGCCGGCTTCCCGGCGGCGGGCCGGTGGCGCGCGTTGTACTTGCGGATGACCTCGTTCGTGAGGTCGAGTGCGGCCGGGCCGTAGAGCAGGCCGGCGTCGTTTCGCTCGAAGATGAGGGTGAACCCCTCCGCCTCGGCGACCTCGCGGACCAGCGCCGCGGTCTTGTCGTAGATGCCCCGCGTGATCTCGCGCTCGCGCTCGGTGATCTCCTTCTGGAAGCCCAGGGCGCGGGTCTGGGCCTCGCCCAGGCGGCGCTCGAGCTCCATGGCCTTCTCGCGCCGCGCCTCCTCCGACATCACCACCGACTGCTTCTGGAAGTCGACCTGCAGCTTCTCGAAGTCGGCCTTGTCCTTGTCGATGGTCTTCTGCTTCTCGTCGAAGTCCCGCTTGAGGCTGGCCTTGGCGGTCTTGCCCTCCTCGACCTCGTTCAGGACGCGCTGGAAGTCGAGGTAGCCGATCTTGAGGTCCGCCGCGCCGGCCGGCGCGGCGACCAGCAGGGCGGCGAGGGGTGCGGCGAGGGGCGGTGCGAGGCGCATGGGCTCTCCATTCGTGCTCGTGGTCAGAAGAAGTTGCCGATGGTGAACTGGAAGTCCACGGGCTGGTCGATGTACTGCTGCGTGAACTTGTCCTTGCGGCGGTTCAGGGGGAAGCCCCACTCGAAGCGGAGCGGCCCGATCGGGCTCCACCAGCGGAGGCCGAAGCCCCAGGACTTGTAGAGGTTCCAGGGGACGGAGGGCTCCGAACGCCAGCTGCCGGCGGCGAAGGCGTTCCCCATGTCGTAGAAGACGACCGCCCGGATCCCCACCTTGTCGACGACCGGGAGCTCGACCTCCACGTTGAGCGTCACCTGCTTGTTCCCGCCGATGGGGCGCGTCACCGTCGAGCCGTCCGGCTGGAGGCCGACCGTCAGCTCGGGGGCGATGGAGAACATCTGGTAGCCGCGCACCGAGTTGATGCCGCCGAGGTAGAAGTACTCGGACACCGGCACCGGGTGGCTCGCGTCCCAGGCGCCGATGTAGCCGGCCGAGAGCTTGGCGCGCCCGACGATGCCCCAGATCACCGGGTAGTAGTACCGGAGGTCGACCCCGTAGCGCGTGAACAGGTTCACGTTCCGCCCGAAGATCGACTCCGGGGCCAGGAGGGGCGGCGCCGCCTCGGCCGAGAGCGAGCCGTAGTAGCCCGCGGTGGGGAAGAGGCGGTTGTCGCGGCGGTCGACCTGGAGCGCGCCGCGGACGGCGCTGGTGGTCCCGGAGCGGAAGCGGTTCACGAGCAGGAAGTCCTCGCCCGAGGGCGTCACCCGGATGTACTCGTTGGTGTAGGTCGCGAAGAGGCGCACGTCCTCGAGTCGCCGCGCCAGCGGCCACCACTGGGCCAGCCCGGCGAGCTCGTAGCCCCAGGTCATCGAGGCGCCGACGGCGCGACGCGTGAAGTTCGCGTACAGCCCCTCCTGCGCGTAGACGTCGAAGGCGAAGGTCCAGCGGGTGTCGAGGAACGCCGGGTCGACGTACTGGATCTGGCCGAGCTGCCGGAGGCTCGACCACTGGATCTGGAGGGAGAGCGTCGTCCCCCAGCCGAAGAAGTTGTTCTGCGAGATCTGCCCCTGGAGGATGAAGTTCTCGTAGGAGGAGAAGCCGGCGCCGATCTGGAAGGTGCCGGTGGACCTCTCCTTCACCTCCACCTTGGCCACCATGCGGTCGTCGGCGCTGCCCTTGGAGGTCGTGATCTCGACCTTCTCGAAGTAGCCGAGGGCGTTGACGCGCTGCTTCGAGACGTTGAGGGCGGTCTGGCCGTAGAGCTCGCCCTCGTAGATGCGGAGCTCGCGGCGGATGACCTTGTCGCGGGTGCGCACGTTGCCGGTGACGTCGATGCGCTCGAAGCGGACCTTCT
>DATBLK010000183.1:0-8384 GCA_036555405.1 Anaeromyxobacteraceae bacterium | reverse complement strand
TGTCCCGGAGGAGCCGCTCCCCGAGGAAGAGCCGCTCCTCCATCACGCTCAGCGCCGAGACCGGCGAGCGCCCATCCGCCTCCCGCGCCAGCCGCCGGTGGGTCTCCGGGGGCAGCCCGTCCACCAGGGCGCCGGCGAGTCCCGGGGCCAGGAGCTCCTGCTGGAAGTCCGGGAGAAAGAGCGCGTAGGCGAGCTGGTAGAGGGCCAGGAGGTCGTCGCCGCGCCGCACCATGTCCGGCAGCTTCGCCCAGCGGGTCTGGGGCGGGACGGCGCCGCCCGAGCGCCGGAGCGGGAGGGTGCCGAGCCTCGCGGCGGTGACCCGGAGCCCGCGCGGCAGCCAGCGCAGCCGCCGCGACCACCGGTGGAGCAGGGGCAGGTCGCGGAAGGAGGGGTAGCCGCCGAAGAGCTCGTCGCCGCCGGTGCCGACGAGCGCCACGGTGAAGCCCGCCTCCCGGATGGCCCGGGACATGTAGTACGAGTTCAGGGCGTCGAAGGTGGGCTGGTCCAGGCTGTCCAGCGCGGACTCGAGGTGGTCGACGAAGCGGCCCTCGCTGAGCACCACCTCCTGGTGCCGGGTCCCGATCGCCTCCGCGATCCGCCGGGCGAACGGCCCCTCGTTCAGCTCCTGCTCCTCGAACGCCAGGGTGAAGGTGTGCACCGGGGCGCGCGCCGCCCGCCGGGCGAGATTCGCGACCGCCGAGGAGTCGACGCCGCCGGAGAGGAAGACCGCCAGGGGCACGTCGCTGGCGAGGTGCAGGCGCAGGCCGTCCTCGAGCACCGAGGCGAGTCGCCCCTCGTCCATCGCCCCGTCCCGCGGGCCGCCGCCCGGGATGCCCCAGAAGTCCTCCGCCAGGACCTCCTTCCCTTCCCCGTCGAACTCGGCGAGGGTCCCCGGCCCCAGGAGCTCCACCCCCGCCACCGCCGTCCCGGGCCCGACCACGAACCCGTTCCAGACCATCGAGGCAGCGGCCAGCGGGTCGAGCCGGGGCGTGCCCAGCAGGCCGGAGGCGAGGAGCGCCCGGACCTCCGAGGCGAAGGCCAGGGACCAGGTCGCCCCGGGGGATCGGTTGCGCGCCAGGTAGAGCGGCTTGATGCCGAGCGGATCCCGGGCGACGAGCAACCTCCTCGCGCCCGGATCCCAGCTCGCGAAGGCGAACATCCCGCGCAGCCAGCGCACCGCCTCGCGCCCGTGGAGCCCGAGCGCCCGCAGCATCACCGCGGTGTCGCCCGTGGACCCGAAGGTCTGCCCCTGGGCGGCGAGGCGACCCCGGAGCTCGAGGTAGTTGTAGATCTCGCCGTTGAAGACGATGACCTGGCCGCCGACGGGGTCGACCATGGGCTGGACCCCGGCCGGCGACAGGTCGAGGATGGCGAGGCGCCGGTGCGCCAGCAGCGCGCCCCAGCCGCGGTCGTCCGCGGTCGACTCCCAGACCCCGCTGGCGTCCGGGCCGCGGTGGACCATCGCCTCGCCCATGCGCTGGAGCGCCGCGCGGTTGGCGCCGTCCATCCGTCCGATGATCCCGGCTATCCCGCACATCGTTCGTCTCCGGCGCCCCGATCGACCCCTGCCGTCGCCCCGTCGGCTGCTGGCGCTGCGCAGGCTGCTCATGGCCGGGACTTCCCGGCAATCGCGCGGACGAGGGACGCGCCCGGAGGCGGCCCGGCCTCCCGCGGCCCCCGTGTACACTGACCGCCCGTCCCGCATCTGGGCGAGGTCCTCCGAGATGGCCGCCGAGCGCCTCCGCATCCTCTGCCTGTCGCACCTCCCGCCCAGCCCGCCCCGGTTCGGCGCCCAGGCGCGCCTGCACGGGCTCTGGACGCACCTGGCCCGCCGGCACGACCTGACCGCGGTCGCGCTGGTCGACGAGGAGTTCGACCTCGAGGAGTGCCGCCGCGCCATGCGCGCCTACTGCCGCGAGGTCGAGCTCGTTCCCAACCCCCGCGGCCGCGGCGGGATGGCGAAGCGGCTGCTCCAGCTCCGCTCCCTCCCCACGCTCGAGAGCTTCGAGCGCTACCGGCTCGGCGTTCCCCGGCTCCGGGAGGCGCTCGACGGCCTGCTGTTGCGGGAGCGCTTCGACGTGGTGAACCTGGAATTCCCCTACCTGGCCCACCTCCCCCTGCGGCGGTCGCCCCCCGGCGCGCCACCCCCGCCGCTGGTCATCGACACCCATGAGATCGCCCACGACCTCGCCCGCCAGCTGGCCCGCGGGGACGCGTCCTGGAGCCGGCGCGCCTACGGCGCGCTGAACTCCTGGAAGCTGCGGCGCGAGGAGCTCGCCGCCTTCCGCGCCGCCGACGGGATCTGCGCCTGCAGCGCGGTCGACCAGGCGCGCCTGCTCGCCGACGTTCCCGGCGCGCGCACCGCCGTCGTCCCCAACGCCGCCGACGTGGAGCGCCTCCAGCCGCGCCCCTCCGATCCGCCCTCGGACGGCCGCACCGTGCTCTTCTTCGGCCTCATGAGCACGGTCCCCAACGTCGACGGCGTGCTCTTCCTGGCGCGGGAGATCTGGCCGCGGATCGCCGCCCGGTGCCCCGAGGCCCGGCTGAAGATCGTCGGCGCCCGACCGCCCCCCGCGGTCCGCGAGCTCGCCGGCCCGCGGGTGGAGGTCGCGGGCCTGGTCGACGACCTGCGCCCTCACCTGGCCCAGGCGGCGGCCGTGGTCGTGCCGCTGCGCCTCGGCGGAGGCACCCGCCTCAAGATCGTCGAGGGCATGGCCATGGGCAAGGCCATCGTCTCCACCACCCTGGGCGCAGAGGGGATCGAGGCGGTGCCGGATCGCGAGATCCTCCTCGCCGACGACCCGGAGGCCTTCGCCGCCGCGGTGGCCCGGCTGCTCGAGAGCCCTGCCCTGGCGGAGCGGATGGGGCGCGCGGCCCGCGAGCTGGCGGTGCGGCGCTACTCCTGGAGCGCGGCCGCGGAGACCCTCGAGGACTTCTGGCGCCAGATCCTGGAGGCGCGGCGCGCCCCGGCGTGACGGAGCGCCCGTGCCCGCGCCCGCGACACCTTGCACCATGACCCGGCGCTTGCGGGCGCGAGGGAGTTGTGCGCAGGTTGCCGCCCCGATCCGGCCGGTGCCGGACGAGCGGGGGCGCGCGTGAAGGCGGCACTGATCGGGGCGGGACAGATCGCCCGCCAGCATCTCGCCTGTCTCCGGGAACTGCCCGGGGTCGAGGTGGCGGCGGTCTGCGACCTGTCGCCCGCCGCCGCCGAGTGCGCCGCCGAGCGCCACGGGGTCCGCTCCTGGTTCACGGACCACCGGGCCATGCTGGAGCAGGTCCGGCCCGACGTGGTCCACGTCACCACGCCGCCGCCATCGCACTTCCGCCTCGCCATGGACGCGCTCGAGGCGGGCGCCCACGTCGTGGTGGAGAAGCCCGCGACCGCGACCTTCGGCGAGCTCGAGGCCCTCTGCCGCCGGGCCCGGGAGCTCGGCCGCGCGCTCACCGAGGACCACAACTACCTCTTCAACAGGGCGACGCGCGAGATCGCCCGACGCGTCGCGTCGGGAGAGCTCGGCGCCGTGGTCCACGTCGAGGTGCTCATCTGCCTCGACATCCTCGGGCCGGGAGGCTTCGCCGACCCCAACGCCCCGCACCCGGCCCTCTCCCTCGCCGGCGGGGCCATCGCCGACTTCCTGCCCCACCTCGCCTCGCTGGCCCACCTGTTCGTCGGACCCCACCGGCGGGCGCATGCCATCTGGGCGAAGCGGAGACAGTCGGTCCTGCCCTACGACGAGCTCCGCGCCGCGGTCGACGCCGAGCGCGGGACCGCCTCCCTCGGCTTCAGCGCCTCCGCCCAGCCCGACGCCTTCTGGCTGCGGGTGTACGGGGAGAAGATGCAGGCCACCGCCAACCTCTTCGAGACCCGCCTCACCTTCGACCGCCTCCGCCCCGGCCCCAAGCCGCTCCGCCCGGTCCTCAACGGCCTCGAGGAGGGCAAGGCCATCCGCCGCGCCGCGGTCGGCAGCCTCCTCCGCAAGTTCAGCGGCGGGCCGGGCAGCTACGACGGGCTCTGGGAGCTCCTGGGGCGCACCTACCGCGCCCTCGCCGACGGGTCGGCCCTGCCGGTGCCGGTGGAGCACGTCCTCGAGGTGAACCGCCTGGTCGAGGCGCTCAAGCCGGAGGGGCCGCGGCCTTGAGGGCCCTGGTCACCGGCGCCAACGGCTTCCTTGGGCGGCACGCGGTGGCCGCCCTCCGGGACCGCGGCGTCGCGGTGCGGGCGCTGGTGCGCCCGGCCGCCCGCCTCGAGGAGCTCGGCTGGCCGGACTCGGTCGAGATCGTCCGGGCCGACCTGCGCACCGCCCGGGAGCTGGCCGCCGCCTTCGACGGCGTCGACGTCCTCGTCCACCTGGCGGCGGCGGTGTCCGGCGGCGAGGACCTCCAGTTCGCGGCCACCGTGGTGGGCACGGAGCGGCTCCTCGGCGCCATGGCCGGCACCGGCTGCCGGCGGGTCGTCCTGGCGAGCAGCTTCTCGGTCTACGACTGGAGCGCCATCCGCCGCACCCTCGACGAGCGCTCGCCCGTCGAGCCGGTGCCGGACCTGTACGAGCGCGACGGCTACAGCATCGCCAAGGCGTGGCAGGAGCGCGTCACCCGCCGACTCGCCGAGCAGCACGGCTGGGACCTGACCGTCCTGCGGCCGGGCTTCATCTGGGGCCGCGGCCACGCCTACCTCGCCGCGCTGGGTCAGAAGGTGGGGCCGGTCCACCTGGTCGTCGGGCCGCTCTCGCGCATGCCCCTCACCCACGTCGAGAACTGCGCCGACCTCTTCGCGCTCGCCGCCACCGACCCCCGCGCCGCGGGGCAGACCTTCAACGTGGTCGACGGCCCGGGCGAGCGCATCTGGAGCTTCCTGGGCGAGTACCTGCGCGGCAGCGGGGAGAAGGGCGTCCGCATCCCCATCCCCTACCGGCTGGCCTACACCCTCGTCCGCCTCGCCTACGCCACCGTCTTCCGCAGGAACCCCAGGCTGCCGCACGTCCTCGTCCCCTGCCGCTTCGAGTCGCGCTTCAAGCCGCTGCGGTTCGACAACCGCCGCGCCCGCGAGGTGCTCGGCTGGAGCCCGCCGCTCGGCTTCCGCGCCTGCCTGGAGCGCACGTTCGGCACCCCCGCCGCCACCGTGATGTCGAGCGCAGGTGCGCGGGCAGGCTAGCGCGACTCGAAGAGGCGCTTGAGGCCCAGGAACCGCTTCTCGAAGCCCTCGTAGCTCACCCAGGCCAGGGCCACCGAGACGGCCGATCCCACCACGGCCTGGAGGGCCACGGCCGCGCCGTGCGACCCCAGCCATCGCGCCAGCGCGAACTCCGTCCGGTGGGTCGTCAGGTAGTACGAGATGAAGTGGTGGTAGACGTACAGGCCGTAGCTGTACGTGCCCAGGAAGACCATCGTCCGGCTGCGGAAGAGGCGCGAGATCGCCGACCCGGACGGAGCGATGAGCGCCCAGACCAGAAGCGCGGCGAGCAGCACCAGGATGGCCGACGCCCGCAGGGGGAGCACGAACTCCATGCCTTCGCGCGTCAGCAATCGCGTCCAGGCGAAGGTCGCGGCCAGGAGCACCCCGGCGGCGGCGGCGACGCGCGGGAGTCCTCGCACGATGGTCGCCGGGCCGCCGGGCTGGCGGGACAGCACGGCCAGGAACCCCCCCAGGGCGAGCCCGTCCAGCCGGAAGGGCGTGAGCACGTAGGCGGTCCACCAGCTCAGCCCCAGCGCCGAGGCGAGGAACCGCGCCAGCATCGCCCCCACCGAAGCGGTCAGGCTCACCGCCAGGAGCGCGCGGGGGCGGCGCGCCACGGTCCAGACGACGAGCGGCCAGACGAAGTAGAAGTGCTCCTCGACCGACAGCGACCAGAAGTGATCCAGGTAGGAGAACGCCCACTCCCCGTGGGCGGCGATGTAGACGTTCACCCCGTAGAGCCAGGCCCAGGCCTGGCGCTGGCGCAGGAACTCGAGCTCCGGGCCCGCCAGCGCGGGGACGAGCGGCGCGACGAAGAAGACCAGCGCCAGCACGCCGTAGTAGAGGGGAAAGATCCGCAGCAGCCGCCGCATGTAGAAGTTGCGGAAGTAGTGCGGCTTGCGGCGCGAGTCGTAGAGGATGCCGGTGATGAGGAAGCCGGAGAGGACGAAGAACAGCTCGACGCCGTACGAGCCGTAGTTGGTCACCGCCGCGACGGCGCGCTCGACGCCGTTGGTCGGCACCATGCCGCCGATGAAGTGGAGGACCAGCACCATCAGGATGGCGAGGCCGCGCACGCCGTCGAGCGCGGGCATGTGACCGCCGAACCTGGGCTCGGGCGCCTCGCGCTCGGCGGCCACCACTGCGGCCCCCTGCCGCAGGGCGGCCAGCCTCTCGCTGATCATCGGCGGCAGGGTAGCCAGCGCTCCCTCGGGGCGCAACGCCCGGGCCGCCCGTCACGCGAACGTGGGACGGAGCTGCCGCGGGCGCGCCGGCCACGCCCCGGTCGCCGACGCCAGCCGCGCCGACACCGCGACTGCCAGCGCCAGCACGACCTTGTACTGCGGGAAGTGAGCCCCGGTGTCGCCCCAGGCCAGGACCTGGCAGGCCACGACGGCGGCGAGCGTCCCCGCGGCCGCGACGCGCTGGCTCGCCGTCGCCGCCAACCGGTAGGAGCGAACGGAGAGGAACACCACCAGCGCCGGCAGGAGCAGGACCGCGGTGGCCCCGAAGACGCCCATGAGGAGCAGGAGCCCGAGCACGGTGTTGTGCGGCCACTCGCGGTACTCCTTGAATCCGGCGCTGACGTCGTCGTTCGCCATGACCTCCGTGTACTCGCCCCCCAGCCCGACGCCGAGGAGCGGGGACTGCCGCATCGACATCGCGATGTTCCAGTTCTCGACCTCTCGCCAGTAGGCGGAGCGATCCCGGGAGGTGTCCGTCACCCCGCGGAGGATCTTGACCGGCGCGAAGACCCGGCTGCCGCGGTCCCAGCCGACGCCGACGTACAGGGCGACGACGGGCAACGAGAACACCAGCACCCGCGTCACCGCCCGTCCCCACGCCTGGCGGCGGCCGACGGCGTACCAGGCGATCAGCATCAGCCCCACCATGACCCACAGGATCCGGCGGTTGTTCTCGACGGCCCCCATGAGGAGGACGGGGAGAAGGACCGCCGCCCGCAGGAGCCGGCGCCCGTCGGGACGCTCCGCCAGGTCGACCACCAGGAGGACCATGGCCACGCTGAAGAGCACGGAGTCCCCGTGGCTGGTGGCGTGGGCCAGCGGGCCGCCGGTCTCGGCGGCGGCGACCTGCTGGACGACCACCGCCTGGACGGCGCGGCAGAGCGCCGCGAAGACCACGACGCGCCCGGCGAGGAGCTGGTCGCGCTCGGCGCGAAAGGCCGCCAGGAAGAGGAGCGCCAGCGCCAGCGGGTGCAGCAGGTTTCGCAGCTTCCAGGGCGCGAGGGGGAGCCCGCGCGCCAGCCCGACGACCTCGGAGAGCACGACCGCGCCGACGTAGAGGACGAGGACCGACCGCAGGATGCTCGCCGGCTCGACGACGTCCGGGGCGTCCGTCCGGTCGCCGCGGGCGCGGCGGCGCACCCAGACCGCGAAGAGGAGGGCCAGGGCGACCTCCGTGCCGGTGACCGCCACCCCCGGGATCCCCGCCACCGCATCGACCCGGAAGTGGAGGAGGTCCCCCACCACGGCGAGCGGCGAGCGCCACTGCAGGGCGATGTCGCCGTGGTCCTCGGCCGCGAGCAGCAGCGCGAGGAGCGCTGCGGCCGAGAGGCGCAGGGGGGCGGAGGCCGCGGCGTACGCGAGGCCGACGAGGGCCGCGGGAAGAAGCGCCAGGGCCGGGTTGCCGCCGGAGACCGCGGCGGCCAGGGTCGCACCGGCCACCGCCGCGAACAGGACGAGGGGGCCCAGTCCCGCCACGGCGCGGGGCAACATCGCCCCGGGCGCGCTCGTCCCCGCCGGGTGGAATCCGAGGCGCATGGCATCACGAACCGTATCATATGCCGGAGGCGCAGGCCGCGGTCCGGCGGGCTGCCGCCCCCGGGTCCGCCGCATCGCCGGGACTGTGCTAAGAGATGGGCAGCCGATTCGCCGCCCGGCCGGACGGCCTCGGCTCCGGCTCACCAGGACGACGATGGCCACCGAGTCGAACCACCCCACGCCGCCGCCTCCCGAAGCGAGCGAGAGCGACCTCCTCGACTTCGAAGGCCTGCGGCAGGACCTGGGGCTCGTCCTCACCGCGCCCCTGCGCCACCCGCGCCTCGCCGTCGGCAGCTTTCTCTCGGTCGCCGTCCTGGCCGCGGCCTCGTCCCTGGTCATCCGGGACGTCTACCAGGTCCAGGCGGAGATCCTGGCCCAGCGCAATCCCGTCATGCTGACGCTGTCCAATCCCGGCATTCACCGCGGCGACG
>DATBLK010000162.1:0-1841 GCA_036555405.1 Anaeromyxobacteraceae bacterium | reverse complement strand
GAGGAGGCGCCCAAGGCGCAGATCATCGACCTCATGGAGGCGCTCAAGGCGAGCCTCGGCGAGGGGGGGACCGGCCGCAAGCCCGCCAAGCGGGCGCCGCGCGAGACGGCGGCCAAGAAGGCGCCCGCCAGGAAGGCCCGCGCCCGGGCCAGGTAGCAGATCGGGTACAGTCTTTCGGCGGGATGAAACGCCCCGCCTCCCTCGACGGTTACACCACCCGGGAGGTGGCCGGCCTGCTCGGCCTCTCCCCGGACCAGGTGCGCACCTGGGTGCGCGCCGGCTTCCTCGCCCCCCGCCGCGGGCGGGGCGGGGAGCATCGGTTCTCGTTCCAGGACCTGGTGATCCTGCGCGCCGCCCAGGGTCTCGCGGCGGCGCGCATCCCCCGCCGGCGGATCCGCGAGGCGCTCGCCCGGCTGGCCGGCGAGCTGCCGCGGGGGCGGTCGCTGGCCGGGGTGCGGGTGGCCGCCGAGGGGAGCCGGGTGGTGGTCCACGACGGCTCGGAGGCCTGGGAGCCCGACTCCGGCCAGCGGGTCTTCGACTTCGAGGTCGCCGAGCTGGCGGCCCGCGCCGCCCCGCTCGCCCACCGCGCCGCGGCCGAGGCGCGGGGCGCCGCCGGACGGCTGTCCGCCGACGACTGGTACGAGCTGGGCTGGGAGCTGGAGGCGACCGCCGTCGCCGAGGCGAAGGAGGCCTACCGGCGGGCGCTCGAGCAGGCCCCCGGCCACGCCGACGCCCACTTGAACCTCGGCCGGCTGCGCCACGAGGAGGGCGACGTGGCCGCCGCCGAGGCCCACTACCGGGAGGCCGCCGCCCTCCGCCCCGCCGACCCCACCGCCGCCTTCAATCTCGGCGTGGCGCTCGGCGACCTGGGCCGCCAGCGCGAGGCGGCCGCGGCCTACCGCCAGGCCTTGGACGCCGACCCCGGCTACGCCGACGCCCACTACAACCTGGGCTGCCTCTACGAGGAGATGGGGGAGCGGGCGGAGGCGATCCGCCACCTGCGGACGTACCGGAACCTCGTTCGGGGAGCCCGCTCATAGCCATCGTGCTATCTTCAACGCTGGCTGCACGGTTCCCATGAGCGACGACGACGCCGCGCCGCCGCGCGACCCGGAGGGAGGGTTCGACGGCGAGCCTCGCACCCTGGCCGAGGCGCTCCGCCGGCTGGAGGCGGTCGGCGACCGGCTGCGCCTCCTCGGCAAGGCGCTGGCCACCATGCAGGTCGGGGTCACCATCACCGACCGCCGGCGCAAGATCCTCTACGTCAACCCCGCCGAGGCGGCGATGCACGGCTACGCGGTCGACGAGGTGCTCGGCCGCGACGCGACGATCTTCGCCCCCGCCGAGCTGCGCCGGGAACCGCTCTCCGAGGAGCGGCTCGGGCGGCTCAAGAGCTGGCGGCGGGAGAGCGTCAACCTGCGCAAGGACGGCTCGACCTTCCCGGTCGAGATCCTCTCCGACGTGGTGGTGGACCGCGACGGGCGCCCGCAGGGGATCGTCGCCATCTGCCAGGACATCACCGACCGGGTGCGGGCCGAGCGGGCGCTGCGCGAGAGCGAGGAGCGCTTCGCCCTGGCGGTGCGGGGCGCCAACGACGGGCTCTGGGACTGGAACCTCGCCACCGGCGAGGTCTACTACTCGCCGCGCTGGAAGGCGATGCTGGGGCGCGAGGAGGGGGAGATCGGCGCCGTCGTCGAGGAGTGGTTCGACCGCGTCCACCCCGACGACCTGACGCGCCTGCGGAGCGACGTCGACGCCCATCTCGCCGGCGAGAGCGAGCACTTCCAGAACGAGCACCGCATGCTCCACGCCGACGAGTCCTATCGCTGGATGCTGAGCCG
>DATBLK010000150.1:0-4334 GCA_036555405.1 Anaeromyxobacteraceae bacterium | reverse complement strand
CGCGCCTTCTACGGGAGCGAGGCCTTCGACCGCATCCGCCGCGTCCCCACCAGCCGCTGGCTCCTCGTCGACGAGCTCGACCACTGGACCTTCGAGGGCACCAAGGTCTGGGTGGCGGTGGACTTCGCCTACGTGGAGTCGGACGGCAAGGTGAACCTCCTCGACTGGAAGACCGGGCGCGAGCGCGAGGTGGACCACGTGCAGGTGGGCGTCTACGCCCTCTACGCCCGCGAGAAGTGGGGGATGGGCCCGGACCAGGTGGTGGGCGGGCTCGTCTACCTGGGAGCGCCGGCGGCCCCGCGCGTCGCCGTGGCCGCGGACCCCGACGCCCTCGACGCCTGCCGCGCCGAGATGCGCGCCTCCATCGCCGGGATGCGGGCGCTCCTCGACGACCCGGCGGCGAACCGCGCCGCGGTGGAGCGCTTCCCGCAGCTGGAGTCGCGCGAGGCCTGTCGCCGCTGTCCCTTCCGCCGGCCCTGCGGGCGCCTCTGATCACCGGCCGCGGCTGCGCCCGTCGAGGAGGAGGGGCAGGTGGGCCCGCTCCCAGGCCCGGGCGCGGGAGTGGTCGGGGTGGGCCCTCTCGCGCCGGCGGAACTCGGCCGAGTGGACCACGCGCCGGCCGCGCCGCTCCACCACCGGCACCACCTGGTGGAGCATCTCGTGGAACACCACGGCCCGGAGGTAGTAGGCCGGCACCTCGGGGCGATCCAGCGCCGGGTGGATGCGGATGACGCGCTGGTCGTGGAGGTAGACGCCGGTCTTGATGGACCTGCGCCTGCCGCCCCGGGGGGCCCGGCCCCACCCGATCCGGGCGCGGACCGCGCCGGCGAAGCGGGTCTCGTTCTCCCGGTCGAAGACCTGGCGGAGGTCGTGGAAGAGGCCCCGGGCCACGAGCGGCCCGGCTCGCCCCGGGCCGACGCGCCCCCGGTGGCGCCGCACGTGGTCGTCGATGCGCCGCCCGGCGGCGCGGCGCCGCGCCCCCGGGCTCCGGGAGGCGAAGGCGGCGAGCGCCTCGACCACGTCGCCGGGCGCGTCCAGGAACAGGTGGTGGACCCGGTAGCGGAGGAGGCCGCCGTGGCGGCGCCAGGAGACCATCGTGGAGCGGTTGTCGTGGACGAGGAGGCGGACCCGCTCGCCGAGCCGCGCCGAGAGCGCGTCGGCGAGCCTCGCCGCGCCGGCCACCCGCTGCTCCCGGCTCCAGCGGCGGGCGTCGAAGAGCTCGAGCTGGAGGGCGTCCACGGGGAGATCCTAACGCGGCCGCGGTCGCGGTCGAGGTCAGTCCTCCTCCTCCCCCAGGAGCCGCTCCAGCCGGGCGGGCTCGAGGCGGAGCGCCAGGGTGCGCTCCTGGCTGTAGGTCGCCGCGCCCGCGGCGGAGCCTCGCGGCTTCCGCACGTGCTTGGCCCGCGTCCAGACGACCTCCACCGCCGGTTCCCGGCGGCCGTCGGAGAAGTGGGCGGCGAGGTGGGCGGCGTCGAGGAGCGTCTCCTGGTCGGGCGCCTTGCCTCGCGTGAGGCGCGCCACCACGTGGGCGCCGCCGCGGCCCCGGGCGTGGAGCCAGAGGTCGTTGCCGCGGGCGAAGCGGGCCGTGAGGGCGTCGTTGTCCTCCGGGCCCCGGCCCACGAGGATGGGCACGCCGGCGAGCGAGCGGAAGCTGCGGTAGGGGAGCCGCTCCGGCGCGCGGGCGCGCGGCGGCGGGGGCGGGCGGGGACTGGCGCCGAGGCGCCGGGCCTCGCGCTCGAGCCGCGGAAGGTCGGCCTCCTCCGCCGCCGCCACGGCGGCGAGGAGCGCCTCGAGCTGGACGCCGCGGGCCTCCACCTCGGCGCGGCGAGCCGCGACGCGCCCGGCGCTCTCGGCGATGCGGCGCCAGCGCCGGTAGTGGCGCTCCATGTTCTCGCGCGGCGAGAGCGCGGGGTCGAGCTCCACCGCCACCTCGCGGGGTCCCTCGGCCGTCCACTCGACGAGCCGGGCACTGCGGGTGCCGCGGCGGATGGACCCGAGGTGCAGCTTCAGGAGGTCCCCGGCGCGCCGGTCGGCCTCGGCGGCGGGGACGCGCGCCGCCTCGGCGGCGAGCTTCACCAGCGCGCGCCGCCCGCGCCCGACCGCGGCGCGCAGCGGCTCGCGCAGGCGGCGGCGCCCGGCGGCGAGGCGGCGCTCCGCCTCCAGGGCGAGATAGGCAGCCTCCACCGCGGCGGAGAGCGGGAAGGGCGCGCCGGCCACCGGGGCGAAGCGCGGCGGCGGGGAGCCGGCGGCGGGCGGCCGCGCCGGGGCCGCGCCGGGGGAAGGGCGCTTCGGCGGGAGGCCGGCGCGGCCCGACGAGAGCAGCACCGCGCCGTCGGGGCCGAGGAGGGCGAGCCGCCCGCCGCGGGGGCCGAGCTCGGCGAGGAGCCGCACGGTCCCGCCGCGGCGCTCCAGGCGGAGCTCGGCGGCCCGCTCGCCGAGCCGGGCCTCGACGCCGCCGAGGCGCGCCCCCTCGAGCTCGCGCCGCAGCGGCGCCTGGAGCGGATGAGGGGCGCCCGGCGCCGGCGGGCGCCGGGCCACCGCTCCGAGCCTCGCCAGCTCGGGCTCGGCGCAGAGCAGCAGCGTGGCCTCGGCGCCCGGTCCCCGGAAATCGAGCGTCCAGGTGCGCTCCCCGTGGACGCGCACGGCCGAGACCCGGCCGCCGACGAGCGGCGCGAGCTCGGCGGCGACGGCGGCGATCTCGTCGGCGGTGAGGGACACGGGGGGAAAAGGCGACGGCCGCCCGGAGGCGGCCGCGCGAGCTTCGGAAGCGAATCCGCGAGACGGCGCTACCTCTTCTTGCCGCCCTTCTTCTTTCCCTTCTTCGCCTTCTTCTTCGCGGCCATGTGCTCACCCCATGATTGGAGAGTGCTGTCCGGTAAAGCGAGGCCAGACTATCGCGCGCAGATCGATCGCGCAACCGCCCGGCCGGATTATTTTCGCACGCGCCTCCTCGAGCGGCGCCAGGCCCGCGCGGGGCGCGCGGCCCCATGTTGCCGTTATGTGAATATGGGCCCGGCGCGATGCGGCGGGTTCGCCTTGACAGGTGGTCGCCTCGGCCCTGAAATGGCCGCGGACCGACGTCGGAGCGCACCCATGCTCACGCAGAAGCTCCTCGCCTTCGCCAGCGTCGGCGCCGAATGGGTGCTCTGGCTCCTCCTCGGGCTCTCGCTGGCGTCGGTGGCGGTGATGATCGAGCGCGCGCTCTTCTTCGTGACGCGCCGGCTCGCCGACACCGACGCGGTGTCGCGGCTCCTCCTCGCCGGCGACTACCCCGGCGCGCTCGCGGCCGTCGAGGGCCGCGCCGGGATGGAGGCCGAGGTGGTGCGGGCCGCGGCGGCGCACGCCGCCAAGGGGGCGGCCTCGGTGGCGGAGGTGGTCGCCGGCCAGGTGGAGCGCTCGCGCCTCGAGTACGAGCGCGGCCTCGCCTTCCTGGGCACGCTCGGCAACAACGCCCCCTTCATCGGCCTCTTCGGAACGGTGCTGGGCGTCATCCGCGCCTTCGCCGACCTCGCCCTCCACCCGGGCGCCGCCGGAGGCGCCACGGTGATGGCCGGCATCGCCGACGCCCTGGTGGCGACCGCGGTGGGCCTGTTCGTGGCCATTCCGGCGGTGGTGATGTTCAACCTCTACCAGCGCTGGCTCCGGCGGGCGGCGCAGCGCTCCGCGGTGCTGGGGCACGCGGCGGCGGCCCACCTCGAGGCGCGCGAGGCCTGAGCATGGCGGGACGGCCCACTCCCGGCGACGAGGACCTCATCTCCGACATCAACGTCACGCCGCTCGTCGACGTGGTGCTGGTGCTCCTCATCATCTTCATGGTGACCGCCACCTACATCGTGCGGCAGTCCATCGAGGTGGACCTGCCGCGCGCCGCCCGGGCCGGCGAGGCCACGGGCTCGGTGCTCGCCATCGTCCTGACGCGCGAGGGGACCGTGTACCTCGACGGCGTCCTGGCCGACGAGGCGGAGCTCGAGCGGCGGGTGCGCGAGGCCGTGGCCCGGGACCGGGAGGCGCGCGCCGTGATCGCCGCCGACCGGATGGCGCTCCACGGCGCCGTGGTCCGGGTCATCGACCTCGTGAAGGGCGCGGGCGTGACCCGCTTCGCCATCCACGTCGAGAAGGAGCCGTGAGTGACGGGACGGGCGGCGGCGCTGGCCGGCTGGGGTATCTCCGCGGCGGTCCACGGAGCCATGCTGGGCGCGGTGTGGCTCGCGCCGGCGGAGCGCCCGCCGCGCGGCGAGGCGGTGGCGGTGGAGATCGAGGAGGTGCGGCGGCCGCCGCCGCCCGCGCCCCCGGAGGAGCGGCCGGCGCGCGAGGCGCCGCGCCCGCCGCCGCCC